>JBQTJM010000181.1:0-30535 GCA_052387115.1 Gammaproteobacteria bacterium
GAGCACCGGGCCTTGGTCACCATCCTCGAGGAAGAACCGGCCACCCATCCCCACGAGACCGCAGTCTTGAGCGAGGCGGCGCTTGCGGACTGGGGCCGCAAGGAGGAGGACGCGGCTTGGTCACACCTGCAGCCGGCGCAGTAGTGTTTCCTTTCTCCGACTTGTCGCTAGCCGACAGCGTGCGCTGTGCGCACGCGGAAAGGCCGAGGATGCTTCCGAGCGGCGACGGTGAACGCGACTCTTGGTCCGCGTGCGCACCGCAAACGGCGCGGTGCACACCCTACGATCCTGCCACCAAAGCAAGTCGCTATCACCCCTTGTCCAGGGTTGGAACGTGCGTCCTATTAACGGCGCGCCGCCTTCTGCGCTTCCGCTCGGACGTCCGGTTGGGTGCCTACGGGTCGCTTTGCTCGCTGCGGTACCAATTCGATATTGAGCTTGCAACCAACGGCTTCAGCGTACTTCTTGAGCGACGCCACAGAGGGTGCATGCTTGCCGGCTGCCTCAAGGCGGGAGATTGCGCTCTTCGTCGTGCCCATGCGGGCGGCGACCGCGTCCTGCGTGAGACCCGCACGGCTGCGAGCCGACAACATTTCGCGCGCCAGCGCGTATTCGACTTCGAGGTTACCATAGGCTTCGCGAAACCCTTTACGCTTCGACGCCTTGTCTAGAAAGGCCTTGTGATCGTGGCGAACCGGTTGGTACTTTATTTCAGGCATTTCGGACCTCTTTCATTCGCTGGCGGGCAAGCTTGATCTGACGTTCCGGCGTTTGCTGCGACTTCTTGGTGAAGGCATGCAACACTACCACGCGTCGGCGGACGAGAAAGCAGTACAACGCCCTTGCGGTACCCGATTTGCCTCGTGGCCGCAATTCGAACAAACCGGCACCAAAAGCACGCGAGTGCGGAAGGCGTAGGTTCGGGCCGTGCTCGATCAACAACTCGACGATCCTCGCGTAATCAGCGACCACATCGACGGGCCAGGATTCGATTTCGGCTTGCACTCGGGCGCATGGAAGTATTCGATAGAATATCCCACACACCCACGTTAGCAACTATGCGAACTCAGGTCAATACCTGCCGCCCCGCCGATGCCTCAAAAGCGCTCCAGCTCCGGGAACGCCAGCTCCCCCCGGTGCACGTGCATGCGGCCGAGCTCCGCGCAGCGGCGCAGCGTGGGGATGGCCTTGCCGGGGTTCAGGAGGCCATCCGGGTCGAAGGCGCGCTTGACGGCGTGGAAGAGCGACAGCTCCGCGGCGCTGAATTGGACGCACATCTCCTTGAGCTTCTCGACGCCCACCCCATGCTCGCCCGTGATCGTGCCCCCTACCGCGACGCATAGCTCCAGGATCTCGCTCCCCAGGGCCTCGGCGCGTTGCAGCTCGCCGGGGCGATTGGCGTCGTAGAGGATGAGCGGGTGGAGATTTCCGTCGCCGGCATGGAACACGTTGGCGACCCGAAGGCCGTGCTTCTTCGAAAGCGCGGCGATCTCCGCCAGTACCCGGGCCAGCTCCCGGCGCGGGATGGTGCCGTCCATACAATAGTAGTCCGGCGCGATGCGCCCGAGGGCGGGGAAGGCCGCCTTGCGACCGGCCCAGAACAGCCGCCGTTCGGCCTCGTCCTTCGCCACCCGCACCGCGACGGCCCCCTGCGCCCGCAGGATCCCCTCCACTCGATCCAGTTGCTCGCCGATCTCCTCGGGATAGCCGTCCAGCTCGCAGAGGAGGATGGCGGCCGCATCCAGGGGATAGCCGGCGTGCGCGTAGTCCTCGGCGGCGCGGATGGCGAGCGCGTCCATCATCTCGAGACCGGCCGGGATGATCCCGGCGGCGATCACGGCGGCGACCCCGTTGCCGGCGTCCGCCACGCGCTCGAAGGCCGCCAGGAGGACCTGGGTGCCGGCCGGTCTCGGCAGGAGCTTGACCGTGATCGAAGTGATGATGCCGAGCAAGCCCTCCGAACCGGTCAGGAGCGCCAGGACATCGTAGCCGGGGGCGTCGAGGGTCGGGCCGCCGGTCTCGCAGAGCTCCCCATCCAGCGTCAGGAAGGTGACGGACAAGACGTTGTGCACGGTGAGCCCGTACTTGAGGCAATGCACGCCGCCGGAGTTCTCGGCCACGTTCCCGCCCACCGTGCAGGCGATCTGGGAGGAGGGATCGGGGGCGTAGTAGAGCCCGTAGGGCGCCGCCGCCTCTGAGACGGCCAGGTTGCGGACGCCGGGCTCGACCGTGGCCGTGCGGTTGTCGGCGTCGATGGACAGGATGCGATTGAAGCGCGCGAGGCCGAGCACGATCCCCCCGGCATGCGGCAGGGCCCCGCCCGAGAGGCCGGTCCCGGCGCCGCGGGCGACCACCGGCACCCCATGGGCGCGACACAGGCGCAGGACGGCCTGGACCTCCTCGATGCGATCCGGGACGACCACCGCGAGCGGCAGCGCGCGATATGCCGACAGCGCGTCGCACTCGTAAACGCGCAGGGCCTCCGCACCGGTGATGACGGCCTCCGCGGGCAATACACGGCGTAGCGCCGCGATGAAGGAGGGCGTATCGACCGCCGCGGTAGTCAACATCAATGCTTACTCATGATGACGGGGAGGTCCGGAGTATCGAGACGCGGCAGGCGCAGCCGGGTGGGCGCCCGATCCCGCAAGTGCCGGGCAAGGCGCCCGCCCGCACCAGGGTGGTCGCAAAGAAAGGCGAACGGGAGGCGAAAGTCAAGGGTTTCGTTTCGATCGACGGGCCATTATCCTGCGGTTGATTATGCGGCAATCGCCGCTGTGTTTCTTGTGCATCATGGCCGAAGAGCTCCTCGTCAATGTGACCCCACACGAGACCCGCATCGCGGTGGTCGAAAGCGGCGTCTTGCAGGCGATCATCATCGAACGGCATCGAAAAAAGGGTCATGTCGGCAACATCTTTCTCGGCCGCGTCGCCCGCGTCCTGCCCGGCATGCAGGCGGCGTTCGTGGACATCGGGCTGGAGCGCGCGGCCTTTCTCCATGTCGCAGATCTCGTCAACGTGCCGGGCGCGGCGAGCACGGCACAGGACGACGAGGAGGAGCTGGCTCCCGGTATCGACCGGCTCTTGACGGAGGGTCAGCGGGTCGTGGTCCAGGTGACCAAGGACCCGCTCCTCGGCAAGGGCGCCCGCCTGAGCGCACGGCTCTGCATCCCCTCGCGCTATGTGGTGTTGCTGGCCGGCCAGCCGGTGCTCGGGATCTCCCAGAAGATCACCGACGAGGGCGAGCGCGAGCGCCTGCGGACGCTCCTACTGGCGCAGCAACCGGCGCTGCGCACCGCCCTGGAGCCGGGCGCCGAGGGGCCGGTCGGGCCCGCGCCGGACCCGCCCGACGGGTTCATCGTGCGCACCGCCGCCCAGGGCGTGCCCGACGAGCGGCTGGCAAGCGATGTCGGCTTCGTGCAGCACCTGTGGGCGAGCATTCGGGAGCGCCTGGCGCGTGCCCAGGCCCCGGTCGTGGTCTACGAAGACCTGCCGCTCGTGCTGCGCATCCTCCGCAGTGTGGTGGCCGACGAGGTGGAGCGGATCCGGATCGACGATCGAGAGGCCTTCGAGCAGGTGGCCGCATTCGCCTCCGAGTTTCTCCCCGATGTCTGCGACCGCATCGAACACTACCGTGGCGAGCCGCCCATCCTGGACCTGTATTCGGTGGAAGTTGAGATCCAGAAGGCGCTGGAGCGGCGCGTGGACCTCAAGTCCGGGGGTCACCTGGTCATCGACCAGACCGAGGCGATGACCACGGTTGACGTCAATACCGGCGCCTTCGTCGGCCACCGTAACCTCGAAGAGACCATCTTCAAGACCAACCTCGAGGCCGCTCAGGCCATCGCCCGGCAACTGCGCCTGCGCAACCTGGGCGGTATCATCATCGCGGATTTCATCGATATGACGGACCCCGAGCACCAGCGACAGGTGCTGAAGGCACTGGAAAAGGGCCTGGAGCGGGACGACGCGCGCGTCTCGATGAGCGACATCACGAGCCTCGGCCTGGTCCAGATCACCCGCCAGCGCACCCGCGAGAGCCTAGAGCACGTGCTCTGCGAGCCTTGCCCGACCTGCGCCGGGCGGGGCTCCGTCAAGAGCGCGGAGACCGTCTGCTACGAGATCTTCCGCGAGACCTTGCGCGCCTGCCGGCAGTTCGATGCCAAGCAGATCCTGGTGCTGGCCCCGCCGGCGGTCGCGGAGCGATTCCTGGACGACGCCTCGGCCGGGATCGCCGAGATGCAGGCCGCGGCCGGGAGGCCCATCACGGTGCGTGCCGAGGCCTCCTACGGCCCGGAACAGTATGATGTGGTGCCGCTATAGCCCGACCGACACGCCCGGGCGACGTTTCGGTGCCGCACCGGAACGCTAGCGGCTGGGCGCGCGCGCTCGCCGCTTCGCTCCCGTGGCTGGGCGGCCTCATGGCCGCCATCGCGGTCTCGGGGATGCTGGTGCGTTGGGCGCTGCCCGGGGTCCCGGCGTTCCGCAGCGAGATCGAGGACGCGGTGAGCGGGTTTCTCGGCAGGCAGGGCCGCATCGAGTCGCTCGAGGCGGGTTGGGCCGGCTGGACCCCCTACCTGATCCTGCGCGGCTTCACCCTGTTCGACGATGCCGGTTCCACCCCGCTCCTGCGGTTCGCCGAGGCACGTATCTCCCTGGATGCCCCGGCGAGCCTCCGGCACGCGGCGCTGCGCCCGGGGTCGCTCGTGCTCGCGACCCCGGAGCTCCGTCTGGTGCGCTTGGCCGATGGCGCCATCACCATCGAGGGGATAGCCGCGCAAAGCGACCGCGTGCTGCGCTGGCTGCTCGCACAGCCCCGGATCAGCCTGGCCGCGGAGCGCGTGACTTGGCACGACCGGCGCGCCGGGCGCGGGCCCTATACGCTTTCCCAGGCACGCCTGGACGTCGAGCGTCGCGGTGAGATCCGACGCCTGCGTTTGCAGAGCGCGGCGCATCGCCCCCTGGCACGACGCATCGAAGTCGCGGTCGAGGCCAAGGGTGATCTCGCGGGCGACTGGCAGGGAGCGGTGTACGCGCAGGCATACGGGCTGGATGCCGGCCTGCTCCTGGATTATGCCCGCACCTTCGGGCTGGCGGAGGCGAGCGGGCGCGTGGGGCTGCGGCTCTGGGGCACCTGGCGTGACGGACGGATGACCGAGGCCGCCGGCCGGCTTCGGGTCCGGTCCCTGCGGGTGCCCCTGGGAAAAGGGGCTTGGGAGGTCCTGCGCGGGGACGTGTGGTTCGGCGTGGGGCGCGGCGACGCGGGGGATACGAGCCTGACGCTCGATCGCCTGGTCCTCCACACACCCAGGGGCACCTGGCCCGAGACGCGGGTGCGTGTCACCCTGGGCGCTCGCGAGGGGAACGCCCCGGGGTCGTGGTTGGCCGCGTGCGGCTACTTGCGCGTCGAAGACGTACTACCGTTCGTTCCCCTGCTGCCCATCGAGCACCGCGATCTCCTGGAGCGCGCCGCCCCTGGCGGGGAGGTCCGCGACCTACGCTTGCTCTACGACCCGCGGCGGGGCGATCGGTATGCGCGTGCCGATCTCCAGGGGGTCGCGGCCCATGCGCTGGTGCCGGGCTATGCCCTGTTCCGGGGTTTGAGCGGCAGCGTCGAGCTGGATGGGGATCGGGGCCGACTGGCGTTGGCGGGTGCCCCTGTTGAGCTTGGCAGCCGGCTGTTCTTCGATGCCCCGCTGTCGATCGAGCGCCTAGCAGGCGAGATCACGTGGCAACGGGAAGGGCCGGGCTGGCGCTTCGCGGGGCATGATCTCAAGGCCACCGTTCCTGGCTTCGAGGCCTACGCGACCGGCCACCTGAGCTGGGTGGCGGGACTGGCCCCGGTCGTGGACCTGCGGGTGGGCCTCTCGCATGGCGATGTCGCGCGGGTGTCGCAATATCTGCCCGGGGCTACCCCGCGCGCGCTCCGTGAGTGGCTGGAGCGGGCCCTGGTCGCCGGGCGCATCGTGGGCGGCGGCATGGAGCTGCAGGGCCCCTTGGACCGGTTGCTATTCGATGCGCGCGAGGGGCGGTTCCGGGCGCAATTCGATGTCGAACGGGGCGTCCTGGATCACACGGCCGGCTGGCCGCGCATCGAAGACATTTCCGCCCGGGTGGTGTTCGAAGGGCCCTCGCTCGACATCCGTGCCCGCCACGGCCGGGTCCTCGGCACCACCCTGGAAGAGACCCATGTGCGCATCGCCGATCTCGGTGCCGGCGAACCGGTCCTGGAGATCCGCGGCCGAGCCACGGGGCCGGCCGCGGCGGGACGTCGGTTTCTACTGGACAGCCCGCTCCGGGAAGCCGTCGGCGGCGCCATGCGCCAGCTCGCGCTGGAGGGTGGCGTGATGGTGAACCTGATGCTCGATCTCCCCTTGGGCGCGCGCACGCGCCGTCTGTCCGGCCAGGTGCGTTTTCCCGGCAACTCGATACGGACGCAAGACCTCACCTTCTCCGATGTCACAGGGGAGATCACGTTCACCGATGATCGATGGGGTGGGCGCGGCCTTACGGCGCGACTCTTCGGCCAACCCGTGACGATCGATATCGACGGCGGGGGCGGCATCCCATCACGTGTGCGCATCACCGGGCGGGCCGATCGGGCCTTCCTCCAGGCCCGTGTGACCGAGTTCCTCCCGGCCGTCGCGGACCCGGCCTGGTTGACGATCCTGGACGGCGAAACGGACCTGGAGGCCTCGGCCGAGATCTCGCCGGCACAGGGTACGGGGCCCGACGACCTCACCATCCGATCGAGCCTCGAGGGGCTCGCCATCCGCGCCCCGGCGCCCCTCGGCAAGTCGGCCGGTGTGGTGCGGCCGATCGAGATCACCACGCACGCCGAGGCCGGGGGGCGGTGGTTCCGGTTCCGCTACGCCGACATCGCGCGCGGGGAGGTCGTCATGAGCGCCGCGCCCAAACACAAGCACCTCGAGCGTCTCGTGGTACGACTCGGCCGCGACCAGCGCATGCCTCCGGTGGGCGCGCGATCCTGGGTCGGGGGATCGGTGTCACGCCTGGCACTCAGCGAGTGGCGCCGGTTTCTCGACGGCCTGCCCGTCAGCCATACCGAGGGCCCCCAGGCACGGCCTGTCTGGCCCCTCCCCCTCATCGATATCGAGGTGGCGGATTTCGAGGCCTTGGGACTACACTTAGGCCAACTGGGGATCCGTGCGAGTCGCGCAGCCGGCGCTTGGAGCGTGGCGCTCGATGGCGAGGGGGCCCGCGGGACCCTGCGGGTCCCGCACTCGCCGCAGTACCCCATCGAGGCGCGCTTCGATCGCCTGGTCCTGCCCCGCGACGGCAGCGCCGGTCCCCTGGAGACCCCCGACCCACGCCGTCTGCCGGGGCTCGTCTTCAAGTGCCGGCACTGCGCGTTCGGATCCACCGCGCTCGGAACGATGCGTCTCAAGACGCGGCCCGGTCCCGAGGGACTCAGCATCTACGACGTCGCCGCCGGTGCCGAGGCCTTCGACCTCGCGGCCGTGGGGATCTGGCAGGGCGCCGGTGGAGCGTCTAGCTCGCGCTTCGACGTCGACGTGCAAAGCCGCGACCTCGGCACGATGCTCGCGGCCTTTGGCTACACGCTGCCCATAGAAGGCGGGACCACCGATCTCAAGATACAGGCACGCTGGCCCGGCAGCCCCGCGGATTTCACGCTCGGTGCTCTCGAGGGGACGCTCGAGCTCGAGGTGCTCGATGGGCGGTTCCTGGAGGTCGATCAGGGGGTCGGCCGGCTCTTCGGTCTGCTCAGCGTGCATGCCCTGCAGCGGCGCTTGCGCCTGGACTTCTCCGACATCTTCGGCACGGGCTTCGCCTTCGATCGGATCGGCGGGACGTTCAGTGTCACCGGGGGCGATGCGTACACCAATGACCTGGTCATGGAAGGGCCTTCGGCCCGAATCGGGATCAGCGGCCGTGCCGGACTGGTCAGGCGTGACTATGATCAGTCGGTGACCGTAACCCCGTCCATCGCCGGCACCCTGCCGCTCGGGGCCGCCGTCCTGCTCGTCCAACAGGTCTTTTCAGGGATACCCGAGCAGATCGATAAAATGCTCGAGCGCCGCTACCGGGTGACCGGTGGCTGGGACCAGCCGGTGGTCACCCGAAGCGCTGGGGAGCAGGCTCCGAAGCCCGGTGCGAGACCCTAGGCGGCGCGTGCTCGCCGCTCAGGTCCGGTCCGGGATCGGCACTGGTGTCGTGAGCCGTCAATCGCCCAGGTGTGTCAGGAGATCATCGATCCCGATCGGGGCCGACGCGCGCAGGGTGACCGAGAAACGCTCGGGCTCCGCACCGTTCCGGGTGATCTCCCAGGTCTGGTCGCGATAGAGGCGGTCGCACAGGGCTTCCAGCGCTGGACGTAAGGCTGCAAGTGTCTGGTCCGTATTGGGCGCGAGAAGACGATCGTTGGCGAACACCTGGATCGCCTCGCCGGAGAACGCGAGGCGAGCGGCGAGCTCGGGTTGTTCCGCAAGCCGGCGGCAAGCCAGGAACGCCCGGCGACAGACGCTCGCCAGTCGTTGGGCCAGCGTGCCTTCGCCGCGGCGCTTGGCATAGTAGACGAGGCCCCGCCGCCCGCCGCATTCGTCCAGGGCGTAGTTCCCTTCGTGCGCGACCAACAGGATGCCCGGACCGTGATAGACGTGGCTGTAATCGGCCACATCGATCAAGAGCCCGTCGAGGCTGCCGCCTTGGATGAACCGATGGAACACCGGGATGAGCTCAGGGAGGTCCAGAGGCGCGGGCTCCGCGCAAAAGACCTTGATCCCCATCCGGTACAGGTCCAAGACGGCGACCCTAGGGACGGGCTACCGGCGTGGCCGCCGTGCTCGGAATTCGGCCCCGGGGTCCCTGTTCCAGGAGCCGGGCATGGCAGGCATAAGCGGCTTCGATGAAGAGCTGAGTCTCTTCGATGAGCAGACGTGCCCGCTCCCGACTGTAGCCACGATCGCGGTCGGCGTGCCGCGCCAGCAGGTAGTGGGCGAACTTCGCGCCGGCATAGGCATCGTAAAAGACCTCCGTATCGCAGAAGCGCGCGCGGAACTCCCCGACCACGGCGTCCGGCTCGCCGGAGATGTCCTGGAACTGGGTGCGGATGAGCGCCTGGGCCGCCTCGAGCATCGCCGCATACGCGGTGTCGTCGGCGAGACGATAGTCGCCGCGATCGTAGTGGAGCTGCGATTCGAAATATCGGCGTTCCGCCGACTGCAAATCGAAGTCGATGCGGGACACGACCTCTCCGGCACACTCACCGGTACCGATATCGCTCACGGTGAACTCGCGCGGATCGCCCCAGTCGGAGTAGAGGCTCCGATCCACCTGGTAGGGGGGGACCACGGCCAACTCGTCCAGCAGGGGTTTGAGGGCTTGTTTGCCGATGCGGCCGATGAAGTCCCGGAACGGTTCCTGGGCCCGGCGCTCCGAGAGGTATTTCTGGGTCAGGCGCTCGACCAGGTCCGGGATCCGTTTGGAGGGTACGGCACCGATGGTCAGCCCGTAACTCCCGGCGTTCTCCTCCCACTGCCCGCCCAGGAGCACGCGGAAGTGCGGCACCGTGGTCCCGCCCACCTTGCGGCTGACACCGTAGAACCCGAGATCGGCCAGGTGATGCTGGCCACAGGAGTTGAAGCAGCCGCTGATCTTGATGTGCAGACCCTGGACAGCCGGATCGAGTCCCTCGAGCTTCGCGCTCAGGCGCTGCCGCATTTCCCCGGCGAGCCCTCGCGAAGAGGCGATGCCGAGTTTGCAGGTATCGGTGCCCGGGCAGGCGGTCACGTCCGCAATGGCCCCGGCACCGGCCTCGGCGAGCCCGATGTTCATCAACTCCCGGTGCAGCGCCGGCACGTCCCGGTCTGCGACGAAGCGCAGGACGATGTTCTGCTCTACAGTGGTGCGCACGTCACCGCCGGCGTATCGGCGCGCGAGATCGGCCAGGCAGCGCATCTGCCACGCGGTAGCGTCCCCGAGCGGCAAAGTCACGGTCACGACCGCATAGCCCGCCTGTTTCTGCGAGTACACGTTGGTCGCGTGCCAAGACTGAAAGCCGGGGGCCGGGGCACCGCTCGGCTCCACTCCTACCGGTATCGGTGGGGTTCGAGCCTGGATCGCCGCGTCGCGGATCAACGCGGCTCGGCGGTCGTCTTCGGGCAGTGCGGCGCGTTCGGCGAGGACCAGTTCACGGAACGCCTCGATTCCGAGCTTCTCCAATAGGAATTTGATGCGTGCCCGGCCGCGGTTGCGTTTCTCGCCGAGGCGCGCGAACACGCGCGATACGGCCTGCGCGAGGGATAAAATCTCTTCTTCGGGTACGAACTCGTCGAAGAGCTTGGCTTGGTAGGGCACGGCGCCGAGCCCGCCACCCACGTAGACCTCGAACCCGCGTTGCGGAACGTTATCGCGCCACTGGATGCGGGCGATGAACCCGAGGTCGTGCATGGTCACGAGCCCGCAGGCGCGGTGCTTACAGCCCGAGAAGGCGACCTTGAACTTGCGACCGAAGTCCTGAGTGTCGGGATGGCCGAGCAAGAACTTGGCGCAGGTAAGTGCGTAGGCGGTCACGTCGAAGGACTCGTCACGGCAAACGCCTGCGATCGGGCAGGCGGTCACGTTGCGCACGGAGTTGCCACAGGCCTCCCGTGTCGTGATACCGACCGCGGCCAGGCGCCGCATGAGGTCCGGGGTGTCCTCGATGTGCACGAAGTGGAGTTGAATGTCCTGGCGCGTCGTCACATGGCAGATACCGTCGGAGTACTCTTCTGAAACATCGGCCAGGACCTCCATCTGCTCCGGCGTCAAGCCGCCGAAGGGGACCTTGATGCGCTGCATGCCCGGGGCGTCCCACAACGTTTCCGGACCTTTCGTCAGTGCCTGTGCAGGGAAACGGAGCGCGCGCACGCCCACCCCGTCGTGGCGCTGTCCGTTGTCGTAGCGCTGGCCGTATACGCCGCGGCGCAGGCGAGTCTCGGCGAAAAGCCTGTCTTCGACCTTCCCTTGCTTTTTGATCTCTATCTGGGTCTCGAAGATGTCGATCTCGCGGGCGAGCTCAGGGGCCGTCGTGCCCGCCAGGCGATCTTTCCACGTCATGAGTGTGTCCCCTCGGCGTCCGGTAGAAACTGATTCAAAGCGAGCGAGAATATTACCAGCAAAGCGCGAGACGTGTCCTTAGCCCGGACGGGATCCGGGGCGCAGGGCGGGTCGGGGCCAGCCCACCGGCTCGTAGCCGGTATCGGACAGGACCATGTAGGAGCTCATGGGCAGGCGGGGTCGCCAGGGTCGGAGCGCTGAGTAGCGGCCGTGTCTCGCCGGGTGTCGTCCGTATGCAACAGAGCGACGCCGGGCATAGCCATAAGCCTGGGTCGGTTCGTGTCTCATACAGGAGACCAGGTCGGTCCAATCTCACGCCCATGCGCCCCAAACCGCATTCCATCACCCTGGAACCCTGGAGAATCAAGGAACCGCTGCCATTTAGCCTACAGGGCGTTTCGTTCCAACGATGTCCGGTGTGGTATGGATGCGCCGTGTGGTATGATAGCTACCGCTCTTCCTTCAAGGCCTTGTCATGATTGAGTGGAGCACTCGCGCGGCCGCCGCGGCGCTCGCCGAGAGTTGCCGTTTGGCCACCGAACATCCCGTCCGTCGTCTGGCCCTCGCGCGGCCGCCGCGCCGCTCACCGAGAAGCATCCGGGGTCATCGTGCCGCAAGGTATCGATACACGCATTTGCCCGGGCTGGTAATCGTCGTATGGCTAAGCGAGATCCGGAACGCAACCTGCATACACGCAACAGAACGACTCCACGGTGAAGCCCAGTGTTCGCAGCCGATGAGTGGCCATCGCCCAGGATGCTGGAGCCGTGCGAAGGCTCTGAGCGTCAGGGCCTTGGATGCCTGCCGCGACGACGGATGTCGGCGCGCAGGCGTTTGTGTTCGTTAGGCTCTGGATGAATCCGGGAAACGACATGGAACCTAATCGGTTGGCCCCTTCAAGCACTTCGGAACCTTCTATCCGCGTTAGAGGATGGCCTCTCCCGAAGCCTCGCAACGTGTGGCTCGGCCAGCGGCAGAAGACCGTCCTGCGGCCCCTCCAGATGACGATCGACGGCGGACTCGTGGTAGGACTCCTGCTGCTCCTCGCACACGGCAGACCTGGCGACCTGCACGTCCTCTACAGCGTGCCTGCCGTTGTATCCGTGCTTCTCATGATCATCTTTTACAGCTATTTCGGCGTATATCATTTCTTCGCCGATCGCTTTGCTACGGTGATGCGGCTTACCAAGGCATGGTGGATGGTAGTGTTTACACTTCTCCTGGTCGCATTCATTACCAAGACCTCGGCTCAGTTTTCTCGCGAGGTGGCGTTACTGTGGGTCACCGGCGCCTACTGCTTGCAACTCGTCGCACACCTGTTGGTTCCCATGTTGTTGCGTTTGGCCGATCTGCAGCGGCGTCGCGTGAAGGCGCGCGCCATCGTCGTCGGCGCCAGTACACTTGGATACTACCTCGCGCAGAGAATCAACAACAATCCCTGGAACCATATACAAGTCGTTGGCGTAGTCGATGATGATGAGCTGGCTCTCAGACGGTGGGTGCTCGATGGTGTGCCGGTTCTGGGTGGTAGCAGGGATTTGGGACGGCTGATCGAAGCCAACAACATCGAAGCCGTCTACCTGGCGCTACCCCTGAGCATGTCGCCTTCACTCGAACGCATTTACACCGATCTGGCCAGGATATCCGTGGACGTCTACTGGGCACCCGATATCTTCCGTCTGAGCCCCGTGAACCTCAGCCTAAAGGAGCTCGGTGGTGTTCCCTTGATCGCTCTGTCGGAGACCCCACTTCTCGGCACCCACCGGCTGGCCAAAGCCGTCGAAGACCGGCTCCTTGCGCTCCTCATCTTGCTGTGCCTGAGCCCGCTGATGTTGCTCGTCGCTCTTTCTATCAAGCTGGACAGCTCCGGCCCGGTGTTTTTCAAACAAAAACGTCACGGATGGAACGGCAAGGTCATCGAGGTTTGGAAGTTCCGAACGATGTTCGCATCTCGTTCAGCCGACGACCACCTCAAACAGGCGACGCGCCATGATCGGCGAATCACTACTGTCGGCCGCCATTTGAGACGCAGCAGTCTCGATGAACTGCCACAGTTGTTCAACGTCCTGCAGGGTACCATGTCTCTGGTTGGGCCGCGGCCGCACGCCGTCGAACACAACGAGTACTACGCCAAGGAGATCGGTTGGTACGTCACAAGGCACCGGATAAAACCCGGCATTACCGGCCTTGCCCAGGTCGAGGGATGCCGGGGTGAGACGGAAACCGTGGATAAGATGGCCCGCCGAGTAGAGCTCGATTTACATTATATCAACAACTGGTCCATTGGACTCGATTTCTGGATTCTGGCGCGTACCCTGTTCGCTTTACGTCACGACAACGCCTATTAGATCTGAGAATGCCAAGCCCACGGCCCCTAGTCCGGTACCGCTGCATCGCTCGAGCCGGTCCGCGCGCTATGTTCTCATGCGCTCACGAAGACCTTTACGCTGCGGATTCGTCGCCGAGGCACGCGATCCCGACACAAGGGTCTTAACTGTTCAGCATTTCCCAGGTCCACATATCCGGAAGGCAATTATGCAGCCCGAGTCCGCAACGTTAGGCGATTACATCGACATATTTCGCCGCCGCAAGGTACCGATGCTTTCGGTCACTATCGTCTTGTCGCTCGTCGCCATGATTGTCGCCGTGTCACTTCCGTCGGTCTATCGTTCCACGGCAACCATAAAGATCGAGCGGCAGGGTATTCCCGACGACATCGCCCGAACGACGGTGAATAACTACGCCGACACCCAGATCGAGAACATCAAACAGCGAGTCGTTACCAGCGGCAATCTTGCTAAGATCGTGACGGAGCTGAATCTAGCCGATCAGCTCGGGCAACCGGCCTCCACCGATGTCTTGGCCGGCGACATGATTCAATCTGTTTTTGTCGAGCCCGTCGGTGCGGAGGTGGTCGACCCTCGCACAGGCAAGCCGCGCGTGGCCACCATCGCTTTCACTGTTTCGTACGAATCGGAAACGCCCCGCGTTGCAAAAAAGGTCGCTAATGCGCTGGCGGACTTGTTCCTGAGTGAGAATGCCGCCAGCCGCACCGCGATGGCGGCAGACACTGCCGGCTTTATTGGAGAACAGGCGGAGAAGTGGCGGAAGCACGTCGCCGATATGGAGGCGAGAATTGCTACGTTCAAGGTTGACAATGCCGGTCGTCTACCTGAGCTATCCGACCTCAACCTAAGGCTCATGGAGAGCACCGAACGCGATCTACGTGAGAATCACGAACGCATTAGATCTCTCCAGCAGCAGCGGATCTATTTAGAGGCGGAGCGCGCGCAGGTCAAACCTTACGCAATATCGTTGGGTTCCGACGGCAAACCGATCCTGAGCCCCGCGGAACGGCTCGATGTCTTGCGGACTGAGCACTCGTCGAAGTTGGCTATCTATTCGTCGAAGCATCCTGATGTCGTCAAGCTAGGCAAGGAGATCGCGAGCCTGGCATCACAGAGTACGACCGCGACAGGCGATCGTGCAGCGATTGAAATTGAGCTGGCGGGCGCACGGGCTGATCTCGACGCGGCGCGGCAGCGGTATTCCGCAGAGCATCCTGACGTCAGGAAGCTTACGCGCACGGTAGATGGTCTCGAGAGCCGTCTCAAGGGAATCGCGACGGCCGTACCCGGGCCGCAGCAACCCATGAGGAGGCCGGATAACCCCGCCTATATCCAGCTCCAAGCCCGGTTGGAAGCCGCAACTACCGATCTTCGGACGCTAGCGGCAACGGAGGCGCAGCTAAAAGCGAAACTCAGCGAGTATGAAACGCGGCTTACTGCAACCCCTCAGGTTGAGCGCCAGTACCAGGTGCTGCAAAGAGAGCACGAGGAAGCGGTTAACGAATACAACAAGGCCAAAGGCAAGCAACGGGAAGCCGAGCTTGCGGAGCAGTTGGAGAGACGTAATAAGGGAGAACGGTACTCTCTGGTATCAGCAGCGTCTTTACCGGATACGCCCTATAAACCGAAGCGCACATTGATCGCTCTGTTCGGCATCATTGTCGCCTTTACGTGCGGAATCGGTGCGGCTGTCCTGGCCCAAGCCTTGGATGGGACTGTGCGCGGGGCAAAGACGTTAGTGGGATTGATTAACGCGCCCTTGCTCGGGGTAATACCGTATATCGAGAATAACAGCGACAGGAGCACACGACGACGCCGTAGGATTGTCGCCGCTGTTGCGGTCGCGTTGTTTCTGACCTGCGCCGGTGTGGTGGTTCAGACTCAGGTCAGCCCATTGCAACAGGTATGGTCCGTGATGATTGACCGACTGGGATATCGGCCAGAGCAGATAGAGGTGGCACCGTAACCGAGAGGATACGTTGGAGGCGGCTCACGGAACCGCTCCAGGGGGACGGAAAAGCCGGCTTGGTGTAAATCATGTATCGGGGTAGCGTACAATGACCCATCACGAACTCTTGTCGGGAGGTTAGCCCCCGATGGAACGGATTAAACAAGCATTAGAACGTGCCCGTGAAGAACGCCAGCACGAGGGTATGTACAAGACGCGCCGGGTATGGTCGTCAGCTACGCCGGAGCTATCTATCAAGTTTACGGAGACGCGTACGCTGCAGTTGGCGCCGGATATTATCGACCAGAAACGCCTTGTAGCCACGGCAGAGGAAGGCGCGATGGCTGACGCGTTCCGAATCCTGCGTACGCGTGTCCTACAGCGGATGAGAGGAAACGGCTGGCGCTCAATCGCTATCACAAGCATGACGGAGCATAATGGGAAGACGCTGACAGCCGTAAACCTCGCAATCAGCATGGCGAAGGAGGTCAACCATACCGTACTACTGGTGGACCTCGATCTGAGACGGCCCAGTGTAGGCCGGTGCTTTTCACACGAGGCTGCACCTGGCTTGAGTGACCACCTACTCAAGGGGGTTCCGCTCAGTGAGATTCTTTTTAGCCCCGGGATCGATCGGCTCGTCGTGCTCCCGGGCAACGAGCCACTAGCCAACTCCTCGGAGATGCTGTCCTCCCCGGCGATGACACGGTTGATTCAGGATCTGAAGACGCGATACGAATCACGTTACATCGTGTTCGACATGCCGACCCTGATGGCAACGGATGATGTACTGGCCTTCCTGCCACAGACCGATGGGGTGCTACTGGTTGTGGAGGAAGGGCGGACGCTCAGACAGGAGCTGGCGCGGGTGCCGGAGTTGCTGCAAGGTAGCAAGCTGATGGGTACCGTTCTTAACAAGTCCGCCGACCCCGTTTATAAGTACTACTGAGTGATGTGCGAGGACCTGGAATACCGCTATGTATGAGTCCTTCTACGGATTCAAGGAGAGACCGTTCTCGCTGCTGCCTGACCCGACGTTTCTCTACCTCGCCAGCCAGCACAGTAACGCGCTGGCCATGCTGGAATACGGGCTGGCGAGCCAGGCGGGCTTCACAGTGATCACGGGTGAGATTGGTTGCGGTAAGACAACTCTTATTAGGCACCTTCTGAACAATGTGGACAGCGATGTAACAGTCGGCTTGCTGTCAAACACCCAGCGCTCCATAGGGGAGTTGCTGCAATGGGTCCTGCTCGCGTTCGGGCTGGACTATCATGCGAAGGAGAAGGTCGCACTGTATCAGACGTTTTACGAGTTCGTAATAGATGAGTATTCGAGGAACCGCCGAACCGTATTGATCATAGACGAGGCGCAGAATCTTGGCGCCGAGACCTTGGAAGAGTTGCGGATGCTCTCGAACGTGAACGCGGACAAGGATTTAGTTCTACAGCTCATCCTGGTAGGTCAGCCAGAGCTCAGAGAGATCCTGCGAGGGCGAGAACTCGTGCAGTTCGCGCAGCGAATTGCTGTGGACTATTACCTTCCCCCGCTCACCAGGGTCCAAGCAACGGAGTATATCAGTCATCGCCTCAAGGTGGCGGGTGGGGATCCCACGCTCTTCGAATCGGGCGCATGTGATATGCTGCATACCTGTTCTCGCGGAATACCCAGGCTGATAAACATCCTGTGCGATACGGCGTTGGTGTACGGCTATGCCGCCCAGGCGCAGCGGGTCGACGTCGCGCTGGTCCGGGAGGTGGTTGCAGACAAGTCTGACAGCGTTCTTTTCTCACAGCGGCGGGAAACTCGGCAGATAGATATCAGGAGAAGCGAGCTACAGGGCGAAGCGGCGTGTCGCCCTCCGTTTGAGGACAACGACGCCACGGCGCGCGAAGGTCTTCGAGATCTGTTCTCGAGCCTTAGGGCGAAGCCGTAGGGAACGTCGGTTACTAACTGCCCGCGTTGGCGATCAGCTTGTCGCTTTCCTGGCACGCTACGCCCTGGGACGTCTACGAACGGTACGGCTTGTGTTGCGCGCCTTTGCTGCCGTACGGTGTGTTTCATCCTTCGGTACCCCAAGTCCGTAGCCTATTCGTTTATGACTTTCTACAACGGTACATCACTATGTTGACAGCCTATCTGAGCCGGACTGTGTCGAGACACCTTGGGCTTCTCCGCGCAGTGGGATGCGCAGTAGTGATCGTGGCTGCCTCGCCGTGCCCCTCGGTCGCTGCCGACCATGAGGGTTCCGACCCTCATGAACACGCCCATCCGGCATCAACGCCCGCCCCTACGACGGGTGAGCACCTAACGGAGCTGGACCATCCCTTATGGAAGGGCCGGCTGGAAAAAGACGATCGCGAGCAGCGGGTACGAAAGTTTGACGAGGACTGGAATCGGATCGACTTTAGAAGAGGGGAGGGAGGGCCGGTCTTCCGCCGCTACTTGGATGACCTAGGAGTCAAGGAGATCGTTCGGTATTTTGAGGACAAGAATGCATTTTGTCACGGAGAGTTGCATGATCTAGGGTCTCTGCTACTTGAACGCACAGAAAATCTCGCAGTGTCTCTAGCGATGTGCGGCGACGCCTGTACTTACTCGTGTACGCATGGAGTTTTAAGGGAATATTTTGCTGGGCACAAGGCAGCGCAGAGCGGCAGTCACGCTCATACGGAGAGCGCAGGGGCAGAATACGAAGACGTTGATATGAATAGGGTGCGGGATGAGATCATAGACCTTTGCCGTCAAGATTCGACGATCATCAAGGGGTTTCTAAGAGGAAACTGCGGACACGCTATGGGCCATGCCTTCGGGGTCATAAGCGGCGGGTCTATGCCGAAAGCCCAACAGCACTGCGGTATATTCGGTGAGGCGGCTATGGAGTACTACTGCGAAACAGGTGTGTTCATGGAATACGAGCACGAGATGGTGAGCGACTTTAGTGAGAACCTAAAGACCAAAATCGCCGGATGGCTGACGGGTACCAAGGGACGCATGGCGGCAGCGATTCGATACTGTGACTCAAAAACACAGTTTGTGAGCGCCTGCCTTCGATACCTGGTAAAATCGTTCCACGATCATGCGGAAGTAGAACGGGTCTCGGTTGAATGCCTGGAGTTATCCGGCGTGCCTCGGCGAAGCTGCTTCTTCGGTTTAGGATTCGCGAGTGTCACGTATGTGGCATCCAAGCCCAGCGAGGTGAATAGGGTCTGCGCGTTCGGTGATGAAGTGGATAAGGAGATGTGCGTGAGTGGGCTTGGGTTATTGAAGGATGGGCACGATCGGAAAGAGGCCGTAGTGTCCGCTTGTGAACGCCTGGTATCGGATCGATTGAAGGTTGCCTGTCTGGAACAGACAGAGCGGTTGTATTACCAGACCGACAACCCGGTATTCGAGAAGATGCTGGTCGGCCAGGTGCAACCGCAATAGGCTGGGGGAGAGATTGTATGGCCTCCGCTTGTACCGATGTAGCGTGAGGCCCGAGCCCCAGTGTTCTTCGGCCTTGGCATTCTACGATTCGGCGATGACTGGGGGTAGCTGATACCGTAGCGAGCTGACGCGACGGGATCCTGGACCCCGCCGGCGCCCGTATAATGGCCCGATGATGCGCTATCCCGAACGCTTCGACGTCATCGTGGTGGGCGGCGGCCACGCCGGGACCGAGGCGGCCTTGGCGGCCGCGCGCATGGGCGTCTCCACGCTCCTCCTCACCCAGAACATCGAGACACTCGGTCAGATGTCCTGCAACCCCGCCATCGGCGGGATCGGCAAGGGGCATCTGGTCAGGGAGATCGACGCGCTCGGGGGGCTAATGGGCCGGGCCGCGGACCGCGCCGGGATCCAGTTCCGGCTCTTGAACGCACGCAAGGGGGCGGCGGTCCGGGCGACGCGCGGGCAGATGGATCGGGTGCTCTACAGGTCCGCCGTGCGATCCGCCCTGGAGGCCCAGGACGGGCTGATGATCTTTCAGCAGTCGGTCGAGGACCTGATCGTCCAAGGCGATCGGGTGGGCGGGGTCAGGACCCAGCTCGGCCTGGAATTCGAGTCGCCGTGCGTGGTGCTCACGGTCGGCACCTTCCTGGGTGGGCTGATCCATGTAGGTGACCGCAACTACCAGGGCGGGCGGGCCGGCGACGCCCCCTCCAACCCTCTGGCGCGGCGCCTCAGGGAGTTGCCGTTTCGGGTCGGTCGGCTCAAGACCGGCACCCCGCCGCGCATCGACGGGCGCACGGTGGACTATGCCCGGCTCGAGGCGCAGCCGGGCGATGTGCCGGTCCCGGTATTCTCGTTCCTGGGCAAGGAGACCGAGCATCCCGAGCAGGTCGTCTGCCACCTCACCCGCACCACCCTGCGCACTCACGAGATCATCCGCGGCGCGCTGCACCGTTCACCGTTGTACAACGGCTGCATCGAGGGGGTGGGGCCGCGCTATTGTCCCTCGGTCGAGGATAAGGTGGTGCGTTTCGCCGACAAGTCCTCTCACCAGGTCTTCATCGAGCCGGAAGGGCTCACCACCGCTGAGGTCTATCCGAACGGGATCTCGACGAGCCTGCCCTTTGATGTCCAGCTCGCCTTCGTGCGCACGATCCCGGGGCTTGAAAACGCGCATATCACCCGACCGGGCTACGCTATCGAGTACGACTATTTCGATCCGCGCGATCTCAAGCAGAGCCTCGAGACCCGGTACATAGAGGGGCTGTTTTTCGCCGGGCAGATCAACGGGACCACCGGTTACGAGGAGGCGGCGGCCCAGGGCCTCGTCGCCGGTATCAACGCCGCGTGTGCCGTTCAGGGCCGGGAGCCTTGGAGTCCGCGCCGCCATGAGGCCTACCTCGGGGTCTTGATCGACGATCTCACGACGCGCGGGGCCAGCGAGCCCTACCGCATGTTCACGAGCCGCGCCGAATACCGGCTAATGCTGCGCGAGGACAACGCCGATCTGCGCCTGACCCCCACGGGTCGCGAGCTGGGGCTCGTCGATGAGCCGCGCTGGCGCGCCTTCGAGGCCAAGCGCCACGCCCTGGAGGCGGAACAGGCGCGCCTGCGTTCCACCTGGCTCAGGCCCGAGTCGCTGCCGGAGGCCCAAGCCGTGCGCGTCCTGGGCGCGCCGTTCACGGAGCCCGAGAGCCTCGCGGCGCTCCTACGCCGGCCGCAGGTGGGATATCGGGCGCTTATGGCCGTACCGGGGGCGGGGCCAGGGGTCACCGACGACGCGGTGGCGGAGCAGATAGAAATCCAGGCACGTTACAGCGGCTACATCGATCGCCAGGAACAGGAGATCGCCAGGAACCGTGCCCACGAGGACACGCCGCTCGCCACCGACCTCGATTACGCCTCGGTGCGGGGCCTGTCCACGGAAGTGGTGCAGAAGCTGTCTTCGTATCGGCCCGTGACCTTGGGTCAGGCGGCCCGGATCTCCGGGGTCACCCCCGCGGCCATCTCGCTGCTCCGGGTGCACCTCAAGCGCCGCTCCGCCGCTTGACCGCCATCCTGGAGGCGCGTCTCGCCGCCGGGCTTTCGGCCCTTGGGATGGCGCTCCCGGAGGCGCGTTTTTCGGCCCTCATCGCGTTCCTCGCGTTGCTCGCCAAATGGAACCGGGCCTTCAATCTCACCGCCGTGCGCGATCCGGTGGACATGGTGCCGCGCCACCTCCTCGATAGTCTCGCCGTGTGGCCCTATCTCCACGGTCCCCGGATCCTGGACCTCGGGAGCGGCGCCGGCCTGCCGGGGATGGTCCTGGCCCTGGTAGACCCGGAGCGCGAGTGGGTGCTGCTCGACAGCAATGCCAAGAAGACCCGATTTCTCACTCAGGTCGTGATCGAGCTCCGTCCGGACCATGTCGAGGTGGTGCAGGCGCGTGCCGAGGCCTATGCGCCCGCTCGGCCGTTCACGACCGTGATCGCACGGGCGCTGGCGCCGCTGCCGACGGTGTTCCGGCTGGCGCGCCCCTTGTGCGCCGCCGAGGGGCGCATCCTGGCGATGAAAGGCGTCTATCCCGAGGCCGAGCTCGCGGAGTTGGGGCCAAATAGACCCCATATGGGGGCGCGGGTCCATCGACTTCAAATACCGGGACTCACGGGCGAACGCCACCTGGTCCAGATCGATCTCCCCTCCCCCGGCACAGTAGAATCGCCCAGCACACGAGAATCGTAAACGCCAAACGCAGCCTGACGGGGCCATGGGCAGGGTCATCGCGGTCACCAACCAGAAAGGGGGCGTCGGCAAGACGACCACCAGCGTGAATCTTGCGGCCTCGCTCGCGGCCACGCGCCGGCGCGTGCTCCTCGTCGATCTCGACCCCCAGGGCAACGCCACCATGGGGTGCGGGATCGACAAGCGCACCCTCGCGGCCTCGGCCTACGACCTCCTCATCGATGGCCGGCGGGTCGGAAGCGTCGCCGTCCCGCTGCCGAACCAGGGCTTCGACATCGTCCCGAGCAACGGGGATCTGACCGGCGCCGAGGTCACGCTGCTGTCGGTGGACGGGCGCGAACAACGCCTGCGGCGGGCGCTCGAGCCGGTCGTTGCGGATTACGACTATGTCCTGATCGACTGCCCGCCGGCGCTCAATATGCTCACGGTCAACGCGCTGTGCGCCGCCCATTCCGTGATCATCCCGATGCAATGTGAGTATTATGCCTTGGAGGGCCTGAGCGCCTTGATCGAGACCATCGAACGCATCCGCAAGGTCCAGAACCCGGCGCTCCAGATCGAGGGACTGCTGCGCACCATGTTCGACGCCCGCAACAACCTCGCAAGCCAGGTCTCGGCGCAGCTCCTGACGCATTTCGGCGCCAAGGTCTACCGCACCACGATCCCGCGCAACGTGCGCCTGGCCGAGGCCCCGAGCCATGGCTTGCCGGCGCTCTACTACGACAAGACCTCGAGCGGGGCGATCGCCTATCTGGCGCTGGCCGGGGAGATGCTGCGCCGGGACGGCGCGCATAACGGGGTCGTAGCAAGTAATGAGGCACGGAATGGAAGACACGAATAGCGGCGGTACCCTAGCATTGGCGGTCAGCGGTGGGGGTGCAAGGGCCGCGTATCAGGTGGGGTTTTTAAGGTGGCTCGCGGAGCATTACCCCGATCTCGAAATCCCGATCTTGACGGGCGTCTCGGCCGGGGCGATCAACACGGCCTATCTGGCCAATCACCGAGGGGCGTTTCGCGAGAAGGTCAAAGACCTAGCGGCCGTCTGGGAAACACTTACCATAGATCGCGTGTTTCGAGTCGACGCCGGGTCTATTGCAGGTCACGTCGGCCGTTGGAGCGTGCGCCTGCTCATGGGCAAGGCTTCGCATGTCGTGGAGACCCGCAGCTTGGTTGACGCCTCTCCGTTGCAGGCTTTGTTGGAGCAGGTATTGCAACCGGTATCTGGTGCGCTGGCCGGCATTCAAGCGAATCTGTCACAGGGCCGCCTCCATGCGGTCGCCATTACGACATCGAATTATTCTACGGGTCAATCGATAACCTGGGTCCAGGGGATAGATTCGGCACCTTGGACGCGCGCCCACCGTAAAGGCATCCCCTGTACGCTGTGCGTAGATCACATACTAGCCTCGGCCTCACTACCGCTTTTCTTCCCGGCCGTGAATATCGGCGGATGCTGGTATGGTGATGGCGGGATCAGAATGACTGCACCGCTGTCGCCGGCTGTGCACCTGGGCGCCGATCGCATCTTGGCGATCTCGACAAAATATGCACCGTCCAGCGAAGAAGGCGATTGTCCCACTATCAACGGCTATCCACCTCCCGTGCAAGTGGTCGGCGCCCTGTATAACGCGCTTTTCCTCGATGTTTTTGATTATGATGCCTTGCGTATCGAACGCATCAACTCGCTGGTGAAGCATGTACCGCTCGACAAGCGGGATGGTTTGCGTTTTGTGGATCTATTGCTGCTGAGGCCCTCACGCGATCTGGGCAAGCTCGCCAACGCCTATGAGCCCGACCTTCCAAGCGTATTCCGCTTCATGAGCCGAGGTTTGGGCACGCAAGAGACGCGATCCAACGATATCTTGAGCGTATTGCTGTTTCAGCCAGACTACCTGCGACGGCTGCTGGACTTGGGCTACGCGGATGCAGAGGCGCGCCGCGAGGAAATCACCGCGTTCTTCGCGGCAAGGTCCGCCAGCGTATAGCTCACGCTCAGAGCCAAAGGGGATGAGTAACTTATGCTGACGCATGGAAAAAGCATTCCGTTGGCTCGACAAATGGACCACATCACCCCGCAGGTCGCCCGCACGCTGGCGGGGCTTTTTCAGGAGCGCATATCGCGGACGCCGCAGGCCATCGCTTGCCGCTATTTCGACCCGGCGGGGAGCGCCTGGAAGGAGCTATCCTGGCAGGCGATGGGCACGCACATAGCGCGCTGGCGGGCAGCATTGGCGCGCGAACCGTTGCAATCCGGCGATCGCGTCGCCGTGATGTTTCGCAACTCGCCGGAATGGGTGATGTTTGACCAAGCAGCGCTGGGGCGAGGTCTTGTCGTCGTCCCCCTGCATACCAACGATCGTGCCGACAATATTGCCTACATGATCCGAGATGCGGGCGCGAAGTTGCTGCTCCTCGGGGATGCCGAGGACTGGCGCCGGTTGCAGGTCGTGCATGATCAGTTGGTGAGGTTGGTGCGCGTTCTTACCGTCGCCCCCGATAGAAACGACTCGAGCGATGCACGTCTGTGCGACGTTAATGCATGGTTATCGCGCGTCGAGCATGAAGCACCAATGCAGGCCAGCGGCCCCGATGATCTTGCCACTATCGTATACACGTCCGGAACAGTAGGCCGCCCCAAAGGGGTGATGTTGAGCCATCGCAACATCTTGTGGAACGTGTACGCGTTAATGCGAAGGTTCTCCATTTGCCCAGACGATGGGTTTCTCTCTTTCTTGCCGCTTGCGCATACCTTCGAGCGCACCGTTGGCTACTACCTGCCAGTGATGGCGGGCGCCGTCGTCACTTACGCACGCTCGCCTCAGCAGCTCGTTGAAGAGCTCATAGCGATCCGGCCGACCAACTTATTGGTCGTGCCTCGGGTCCTCGAAAAACTCTATGGAGGACTTCAATCGAAACTTGAAATACATGCTCCTTTGAGAGCTCTGTTTGAGCTGACGACCCGAATCGGGTGGCAGCGCTTTCGGCACCTACAGGGGCGAGAGGGCTGGCGCTGGTCGTTACTCTTATGGCCTTTACTCGATCGGCTCGTGGCACATCGGATCCGCGCCGGGTTAGGTTGCGATCGTCTGCGCGTAGTCAGCTGCGGGGCAGCGCCCCTAGAGGCACGTCTCGCGATCGTGTTTATCGGTTTAGGATTTCCCATCTCAAATGGCTACGGCCTGACCGAGACGAGTCCCGTGGTAAGCGCCAATGCGCTCACCGATAATGACCCGTTCAGCGTCGGAAGCCCGCTTGAGGATGTGGAGGTGCGCATTGGGGACAATGATGAGCTACTCGTTAAGAGTCCCGGTGTCATGTTAGGTTACTGGGGGGACGCAAAGCTCACTGCGATGGCAATCGATAGCGAAGGATGGTTACACACCGGCGACCAGGCGCGGATCGGAAATCACCATATCTACATCACTGGCCGAATCAAAGAGATCATCGTGATGGCCAATGGTGAAAAGATTGCCCCAGAAAGTATGGAACGCGCGATTACCCTCGATCCGCTCTTCGAGCAAGCGATGGTGATGGGAGAAAGTCAAGGCTATCTGAGTGCGAGCGTGGTGCTAAACCGAGAACACTGGTCGAAGCTTGCGCGCGAGCTTGATCTCGACCCGAACGACCCGGCCGCGCTTGAACAAGAGCGGGTCCATGCGACGATCTTAGACAGGATCGCGATGCGACTGCACGCGTTTCCAGGCTATGCGAAAGTGCGGAGCGTTACCCTGAGCTTGGAGCTATGGACCGTGGAAAACGGGCTGTTGACGCCAACTCTTAAGGTCCGTCGCAACCAGGTACTCGCACATCTCAAGGCGCAGGCGCTAACCAAGACGCGGAAGTAGTGCCCGCGGATAAGACGGTGAAACGCGGTGCCAGCCGGGAAGAATAAGGAGAGCACGGTTTGCCCGTCGGGCCGGAAGGCGCTGCGCTGGCGTACGAAAGACCTCGACGCGAGCGGCCTCGCGGGGCCGCTCAAGGCAACGCGCTTGGCCGGGGACATCGAGGTCTCGCTACCGCCCGAGGCACAGCACCTCACGGCCGATCTGCGCGAGCCCGGCTATCGGCTCCGCCTGGCTGTTGAGCAGGCAGACGCGGATCACACTCCGGTCGGGAACCTTACCTTGGAGGCGGGGGGTGGAAGGCTCGCCAGCACCGCATCTAGGACGCTCCTGGCGCGCGGGAGGCCCCGGGCCTCGAGAAACGCGCCGCCAAGTTGCTCGGCCTGAGCGAGCTGCGCCTCTCGGGAGGCGGACAGCTAGCGCCCTTCCGTGGCCAGCCGTCGGCTCGCCCGCGGCTCCCCTTGCAATCGACGCAACCCCGAGGCTTCCGGTGCCGACAAAGCTGTTGTATTATGATGCCTGGTCGGTTAAAGTCTGTTGTGCCACTGCAACTCGGGAGGGGGGGCATGATCAAACAACGCACGCTCAAGAACTGCATCAAGGCCACGGGGGTAGGGCTGCACTCGGGGAAGAAGGTGCTGGTGACCTTGCGTCCGGCGCCGGCCCACAGCGGCATCGTGTTCCGTCGCGTCGATGTAACACCCGCGGTCGAGATCCCGGCGCGCGCCGAGAACGTCGGCGACACGCTCCTGTCGACCAGCCTCGCCCGGGGCGAGGTGCGCATCGCGACCGTCGAGCACCTGCTGTCGGCCTTCGCGGGTCTCGGGATCGACAATGCCTATGTCGATGTGAGCGCCCCCGAGGTGCCGATCATGGACGGCAGCGCCGGTCCGTTCGTGTTCCTCATCCAGTCGGCCGGTGTCGAGGAGCAGTCGGCCCCCAAGCAATTCGTGCGCATCAAGCGCCCGGTGGCCGTCGAAGACGGCGACAAGTGGGCCAGACTCGAGCCCTTCGACGGCTTCAAGGTGTCGTTCTCGATCGATTTCGACCACCCCCTGTTCGATGAGACCACCAAGTTCGCCGAAGTGGATTTCTCTACGCATTCCTTCGTGAAAGAGGTCAGCCGGGCACGCACCTTCGGCTTCCTCAAGGAGGTCGAGATGCTGAGGGAGAAGGACCTGGCGCTCGGCGGCAGCCTGCAGAACGCCGTGGTGATCGACGATTACCGGGTGCTCAACGAAGACGGGCTCCGCTACGAGGACGAGTTCGTCAGGCACAAGATCCTGGACGCCATCGGTGACCTGTATCTCTTGGGCCACGGCCTCATCGGGGCGTTTCGCGGCCACAAGTCCGGGCACGCCTTGAACAACCGCCTGCTGCGGCGGCTCCTGGCGGACAAGAGCGCCTGGGAGCTGGTGGATTATCGCGACGAGGTCGAGCTGCCGCTGACCTTCCTGCGCCCCCTGCCGGCGCACTGAGGTCCTGGCCTAACCCGGCCCATGCCTCGACAGATTCAATAGCGCCGCCCTCAAGCGCGCATCCCCGAAGCCCTCTGCCGCTTGGCGCAAATAGTCGGATACCGGTCGGGAGATGGCGGTCGTCGCGCGCTTGCAGGAGGGGGTCACAGCGTCGATGACCAAGACTTTGACCCGTATCCCCCGTACCGCGACCGCCCCCGGCCGCCCAGCCAGGCGCTCGATCAACCCCGGGGCGAGGTAGCGCAGGCGCGCGGCCCATACCGGGGAGTCGGCAAACAGGGTGAGCGTGCCGCCCGTGAGCCGACCGATCCGCCAGTGGGCGCGCAATTCCTCCGGCATGGCGGCCTGGATCACCGCATCGAGCCGCTTCAGGTCCAACAGCTCGGGAAGCACCGGCGCATCTCCACCGCCGGTCGCGGCCCGCACGAGCTCACCGATCGCGATCGGCCCGATCGCGACTGGGCCGATCCGGGTGGGCCCGTGGCGCTTCGGTGCCCCTCGTTCATGACCGAATCGCGCCATCGAAAGCATGGAAACCGTAGTATACTGCGCGGCGCCGTCCCCTTCGTCCCACATGCCTTCTGTCAACGTCGCCGGCCTCCTGCGCCGCGTCTTCGGCAGCCGCAACGATCGGCTGCTCAAGCGCATGGCCAAGACCGTCGCGCAGATCAACGCCCACGAGCCCCAGTGCGCAGAGCTCTCGGACGAACAGATCGCGGCCAAGACCGGAGAGTTTCGCGATCGTTATGCCGCTGGCGAGACGCTCGACGAGCTCCTGCCCGAGGCCTTCGCCGTGGTGCGCGAGGTCGGCAAGCGCGCGCTCGATATGCGTCATTTCGACGTGCAGCTCATCGGCGGGATGGTGCTGCACTCGGGCAAGATCGCGGAGATGCGCACCGGCGAGGGCAAGACCTTGGTCGCCACGCTCGCCGCCTATCTGAATGCCTTGACCGGACTCGGGGTCCACATCGTCACGGTCAACGATTACTTGGCGCGCCGCGACGCCCAGTGGATGGGCCAGATCTACGAGCGCCTCGGCATGAGCACCGGCGTCGTCGTTCCCGGGCTCAACCAGGCGGAACGGCAGGCGGCCTACGCCGCCGATATCACCTACGGGACCAACAACGAGCTCGGCTTCGACTACCTGCGCGACAACATGGCGTTCCAAAGCCGCGATCGGGTACAGCGCGGCCTCCACTTCGCGATCGTCGATGAGGTAGATTCGATCCTGATCGACGAGGCGCGCACGCCGCTCATCATCTCGGGTGCCACGGACGACCATTCGGACCTGTATATCCACGTCAACCGGTTGATCCCGGGGCTCGACCTACAGCAGGAAGAGGAGGGCCCCGGCGATTATTCGCTCGATGAAAAGCAGCGCCAGGTATACCTGACCGAGCAAGGCCACGCGCGCATCGAGGAGCTGATGGTTCAGGAAGGCCTGATCGCGGAAGGCGAGAGCCTCTACGGCGCGGGCCACATCGGCCTCATGCACCATGTCCACTCGGCCCTGCGGGCACACACCCTGTACAAGCGCGATGTGGACTACATCGTGCGCAACGGGGAGGTCGTGATCGTCGATGAATTTACCGGTCGCACCATGCCCGGCCGGCGCTGGTCCGAAGGCCTCCATCAGGCCGTCGAGGCCAAGGAGGGCGTGGCTATCCAGCAGGAGAACCAGACGCTTGCGTCGATCACCTTCCAGAACTATTTCCGGATCTATCGCAAGCTCTCGGGTATGACCGGCACCGCCGACACCGAGGCCTACGAGTTTCAGCAGATCTACGGGCTGGAGGTGGTCGTGATCCCGACCCACATGCCCATGATCCGCGAGGACTTCGGCGATGTCGTGTATCTCACCCAGCCGGAGAAATTCCAGGCCCTCCTGGACGACATCAAGGACTGCCATACGCGCGGCCAGCCGGTCCTGGTCGGGACCGCGTCGATCGAGACCTCGGAGTACGTCTCGGGCCTCCTTGAGAAGGACGGGCTCGTGCACCAGGTCCTGAATGCCAAGTTTCACGAGAAAGAAGCCCATATCATCGCCCAGGCCGGGCGCCCCGCGGCCATCACCATCGCCACCAACATGGCCGGGCGCGGCACCGATATCGTGCTGGGTGGCGGGCTCGGGGAGGAATTGAAGGCTCTGGAGTCCGCCGACGAGCTGACCGTCGCGCGCCTCAAGGCCGACTGGCAGAGACGCCACGAGCAGGTGGTGAATGCCGGGGGCCTGCACATCATCGGGACCGAGCGCCATGAGTCGCGGCGCATCGACAACCAGTTGCGCGGGCGTTCGGGACGCCAGGGCGACCCGGGGTCGAGCCGCTTCTACCTCTCGCTACGGGACAATCTCATGCGCATCTTCGCCTCCGAGCGCGTGTCGAGTCTCATGCAGAAGCTCGGCCTCGAAGAGGGCGAGGCCATCGAGCACCCGTGGGTGACGAAGGCGATCGAGAACGCGCAACGCAAGGTCGAGGCGCGCAATTTCGATATCCGCAAACAGCTCCTGGAATACGACGACGTCGCCAACGATCAGCGCAAAGAGGTCTACGAGCTACGCAACGAGATCATGGATTCCTCCGATGTCTCCGACAACATCCAGGCGATCCGGCGCGACGTGGTGAGCGCGATCATCGATACCCATCTCCCACCGGGGAGCATCGATGAGCTGTGGGACATCGCTGGCCTCGAAGAAAGCATCGAGCGCGATCTCGCGCAGAGACTGCCCATCGCCGAGTGGCTCAAACAAGACGAGGGTATTGATGAGGACGCCTTGCGGCCGAAGATCCTCGCAGAGATCGAGACGACCTATACCGCCAAAGAGAACGTCGCCGGGGCCGAGGTCATGCGCCACTTCGAGAAGGCCATCCTGCTCCAGACCCTGGACGCCCACTGGAAGGAGCACCTCGCGGCCATGGATCATCTCCGCCAGGGGATCCACCTGCGCGGCTATGCGCAGAAGAATCCCAAGCAGGAATACAAGCGCGAGGCCTTCGAGATGTTTCACCAGATGCTGGACGGCATCAAGCGCGAGGTCATCGGAGTGCTGTCGCGGGTCCAAGTGCGGGCCGAATCGGACGTGGAGGCGGTCGAGCGGAAACGCCGCCAGACCGCCCCGGTCGAATACAGCCATGACGCGGCCCAGAGCCCGCTCGAAACTTCTTCGGCGGCTGGGGAGGCCGAATCTCAGGAGCCGCCGCAGGCCGGGCCTATCCCCTATGTGCGCGGAGACAAGATCGGTCGCAACTCCCCCTGTCCCTGCGGCTCGGGAAAGAAATACAAACTGTGCCACGGACGGCTCGCGTAACGCGACCCTCCGTGACGGTGCCTTTACCCATTGCCGGTATCCGCTGGGGTAGCGCCTGTGCGGGGATGCGCCGGCTGGACCGCGACGACCTCGCCGTCATGGCCATCGCCGAGGGTTGCACCTGCGCGGCGGTGCTTACCCAGAACCGCTTTCGGGCCGCCCCTGTGACCTTGGCCCGCCAGCATCTGGCACTCACCCCCCCGCGCTTCCTGCTCGTCAACTCCGGGAACGCCAACGCCGGGACCGGCGCTCCGGGGATGCGCGATGCGCTCGCCACCTGTCGGGCGCTCGCCCTGCATGGCGGCTGTGCCACCGAGGCGGTCCTGCCGTTCTCGACCGGGGTCATCGGCGAGCCCCTGCCCGTCTCACGCATCACCGAGGC
>JBQTJM010000182.1:0-3485 GCA_052387115.1 Gammaproteobacteria bacterium
GGGTTTCTGCGTGACCGCCCGGCAGGCCGCGACGACCCGCGCCGACATCGCGGGATCGTTCCCGAACGTGACCCCGCCCTCCTTGACGTTGGGACACGAGATGTTGATCTCGATGGCGTCGATCGGCGAGTCGTCGAAGATCCGGGTGACCTCGCGATACTCCTCGATGGTCGAGCCGGAGACGTTGGCGATGAAGCGCGTCTCGGTGAAATCGAGCCGGGGCAGGAAATCGTCGACGACGGTCCGAGCGCCCGGATTCTGGAGCCCGATGGCGTTCAGCATTCCGGCGGGGGTCTCGGCGATCCGATGCGCGGGGTTGCCGAGGCGCGGGGCCAGGGTGGTCCCCTTGAGGCACACGGCGCCCGCATCCCGGTTCGAGAAACCGACGACACGGGTATACTCCTCACCGAAACCCACACAACCCGAAAGCAGGACCAGCGGGGTGTTGAACGAAAGGCCGCAGAAGTCCACCGCCAGCATCCGGCTGTTCTCACCCATCACAGCGCGTGCCCCACATCATTCCCCAAGTCGTTTTATTCCAACCGGAGATCCCGCCCAATACCGGCAATGTTATCAGGCTTTGCGCCAATACCGGCGCCGCCCTGCACCTCATCGCACCGCTCGGTTTCACGCTGAATGACGCCAAGCTCCGGCGGGCCGGGCTCGACTATCGGGAATGGGCCCGGATCGCGTGCCATGAGTCCTTGGAGAGCTTCATGGCCGCGGTCGGGCCGGCGCGCCTTTTCGCGTTCTCGACCCGAGGGGCGCGCTGCTACACGGCCGTGCGATACCGGCCCGGAGACGCCCTGCTGTTCGGCCCCGAGACCCGCGGCCTGCCCGACGACCTCCTCGCCGAGCTCGGACCCGACCGGGTACTCCGCATCCCCATGACGGCCCAAAGCCGCAGCCTAAACCTCTCGAACTCGGTGGCCGTGGTCGTCTACGAGGCCTGGCGCCAACTCGGGTTTCCGGGCGTGGCCGGGACGATCGGGCGACAAGGTGACGGCTCGTCCCGCGCTGGCTCCCGGCCTTGACCGCACGGCTGCGCAGCACGTCGGAAGCGTTACGGCGAGGTCAAGGTGAGAACCAAGGACGGCGGTGTGGGGTGCGCCTTTTTCTCAGGTCAGTCCAACTCCACCCCTCGATACACCTCGCTCAACGGCAACACTACGTCGAACGGCGCGATCACGAGATCATCCTCATAGAATGCCGTGACCACCGTCCATTCCCGCGCCTCGCGAACGTGAGCCACGATTCGTTTCTCGTCTTGTGACACGATCAGGTAGGCACGCAAGGTGGAAATGGCCTGATAGCGATGCAGCTTGTAGCCGATGTCCTGGTGCGCGGTCGACGGCGATAAGACCTCCACCAGCAATGCCGGAGACTCCGTATACCGATCGGTTGTCTGGATCTTCTCGCACGCCACCGTCACATCGGGGTAATAGCTGTTACCGCCCACCCTGACTTTGAAGTCCGAACTATAGACCCGGCAAGGCGTCCCCTTGAAGGCATTCCCGAGCTCTCGGATGATGTTGGCGCTAATCAATCCATGCGCGGCTGAACCGCCTGTCATCGCGTAGAGCTTGCCATCAATCAGCTCATGCTTGATGAGGCTGGATTCTTCCCAGCGGAGATAATCGTCAAAGTCGATTGAATGATATACGGCGGGTTTGGACATGAGCGTATGGCGTCAGCGGATCTTGATCAAGGATAGGAAAGTCAACGCGGCTTTACAATAGGCACACTGCGTAGGACGGGCCGCGGCGCGGACCGGGGCCAGCGCTGAAAGGCGGGAGCCCGGTTTCGCGGCACTCTCGGAGGGCCAGGGCGGCGAACGCCTAGTAGCCCTCGCGGAGCAGCACCGCGAGCCGGCGGGTGATGGGGGATTGTGGGTCTGGATCACGACCTGACCCGGGTTCTCGGCCCGCCCGGTGTGGCCTTCGACCTGGACGAGTGCTGGGCCATGCGCTCCCCGGCCCAAAAGTCGGCGCGCCGAAAAGGCCCTGGTCGCCATCCACGATCGCGATCAGGGTGACCCTGGGGAAGAGGTGGCCCTTGGCGAACATCCGGGTCCCGACCAGGATGTCCGCGTCTCCCAGTGCGATGCGCTCCAGCACCCGGTCCCAGGCCGCCTAGCCGCGTACGGCGTCGCGGTCGATACGCAGCACCCGCGCCTCCGGGAAGTGCTCACGAAGCGACTCGACCACGCGCTCCGTCTCGCCGAACTCGGACCCCACCGGGTACTCCACCTCCCCATGACGGCCCAAAGCCGCAGCCTCAACCTCTCGAACGCGGTCGCCGTGATCGTGTACGAGGCTTGGCGGCAACTGGGGTTTCCGGGCGCGGGCCGGGACGAGTGACCGCCTGTGTTGACCCTTCCGCGGCCCAGGACCATACTTCCCAGCCTCCCATTCGCCTAGTCCGCAGGGGAGCCATGACTGACGCGCCGAGCCCATCGTAATCGCCTCGCGAATCCCGCCCGATGCGATACAATCCCCCAATGCTCATACCCCGCGATCAGGCGGTTCAGTTCAACTGAAGTAATCCGCCATGCTGCCGCACGGCGGATAAGATATTGTTCGTTATGTTTCTCCTTGGATGACCCGACGATGCCGTTGAGGCCAGAAGAAGCTGCATGCAGAAACATAACTTGGCGCATCCGGTTAACGCAACCGATAGCTTTTGATTCGCTTCATGATGATCGAGAAGTTTATCGCTCTGTTTAGAAGGACAGCACACATCGAAGGATACATTCCTCCGGCCGTCCGTGTTGCACAGCGCCTTCAAGATGACGTAACGTCCGCCGCAACCCTAGGCGCTTTGTCCAACGACGAGGTTGCCGAAGCTGTTGCTATCGTTGATGAGCTGCGACACGACACTGTCGTCATCCTAAACTGGCCGCACGAAATAAACGCCGCCCTCGGGCGGCTTTGGGACAAAGGTGTAAGCCCTGAGGAGTTTCTTTCACAAAAGGCAGAGGCTGTTCGGAAGACCTCAGATGCAGGCATTCGGTTTAGTCGCGGACGACCAGATTGGCGTTTCGTGTTAAGTGATAAGTTTATTAAGTCTATTCAGAATGCGGACAAGAAACTACAAGGCCGTATTCTCGAAGCAATTACAAAAATCGCTGAGGCTCCGACGATACCTGTAGGCGATACCGTTAAGCCGTTAGCTGCCGATCTAAAAGGATTATGGCGTTACCGAATTGGGGACTACCGACTCGTTTACGATCCAAACCCTGACGAAAAACACGTCACGTTGCTTTGGTTCGATAACAGAGGTGCGGCATACTCATAAACCTAACAGGTCGCTGGAAAGTGGTGTCGCAGAAACCGCGGCGTGGAATAGTATCGCCGTAAAACGCTTTCTCCAAGGGCCACCTATCTGGATGCTTCATCGCCATGCGTAGGATCTATTTGGATGCCTGTTGCCTGAACCGTCCTTTTGATGATCAACAACAAGACCGCGTGCGCCTGGAAGCCGAG
>JBQTJM010000183.1:0-3268 GCA_052387115.1 Gammaproteobacteria bacterium
AAATAAGCGTGTAAGCGACCGGTTAGGATCGGCGGGTTGTTTGTTGCAGGAGGGACGGCCATGGTTATATCCCTTCATAGACGGAGAGATTGGGTCCCGGCACCTCGATCTCGAGCAGATCTTGGCGGCGCGTGAGGTGGAGCGCGCTCGGTTCAGGCAGCTGACGGACGCGGCTCTCGAGGAGGTTCGCGATGTACTCGCAGGAGAAGGCCTGGAAGGTGAAAGCGTCTTCCATCGCGCGAGCCACCGCTTCGACCCCGTAGATATCGCTCAAGGCCACGATCTTGCGCAGGTGATGGCCGGGGTTGAAGCGCCGTTGTCGCAATCCCTGATAGTAATCCTGGGCCTTTGGGGAGAGCGTCAGAAAACGCATCAGGAGCTTTTGTTCGCGTGCGTTGCGGCGTTGCTCGAGGAGCGTGCGCGGATGGTCGGGGTCTTCGATGTCCTGATGGCGCTCGTAGCTGCGGAGATGCCGGGCGATGAGCTTCTCGCGATCGTAGATACAGAGGCGATCGGGATAGACCTTCAACGTCACGCGAGCGCTTGCGTACTCGGCGGGCACGGAATAGCGGTTGGTATCGAGGGTGACGCGGAACTGCTTGGAGGCGCGCACGGATCGGATCGAGGCGATATCGTAAGGCCGGGTAGGCAGGGGGTTGAGATATGCTTGTTCTGCCTGGAAGCGTTCCGCGGGTCGCTCGTGGGTCTCGCCATGGAGGCGTACATTGGCGGTGGTGTCGAGCCAAACGCGCGCGGCGGGGTTCATGGCGCTGAAATCCGCCAGATCGAGCCCGTTCAAGAAATTCTTCTTGACGTAGCCCACGCCCCGCTCGACCCGCCCCTTCTCGTTGCCTTTCCGGACACCACAGGCGGTGATGGTAAAGCCGTAGTGATGGGCGAAGTCCAGGTACCGCGAGTTGAACACCGGCGCTTGGCCGATCAGGTGTTCGAGCACCGCCGACTTCAAATTATCGACCATGATCTTCGAGGGTACCCCCAAAAACGCCTCGAAGGCATGGCTTTTGACAGGCAAGAAAATGCTCCATGGTCTGCGAGACGGTGAACTCGAGGTACATGAGCCGGCTGTAACAGAGCACCATCACGAAGAAGCTCAGGCGCCGCCGAGTCGTGCCGAGTGCGATCGAGCCATACTCGCCCCAGTCGACTTGTGCGGCTTCCCCGGGGGCAAAGGCGAGGGTCAGGAAAGCGGGGGCTCGCCGAGGCCGCACCCGACGGACGTAGTCTTTTACGATGGTATAGCCCCCTGGATAACCCACCTCTCTCAGCCGCTGGAAGATCTGAGCGGCACTCAAGGGGTGCGTCTCCAACCAGCGCACGATGTCGGGCTTGAAGGGGTCGAGCTTGCTCGCGCGGGAAGCGCTTCGTCTCGCTCGATACTGCTCTCTTCCAGCCCATTTGGCGACGGTGAGCGGATGAAGACCCAGTGCACGGGCGGTCTGGGCGAGGGTCAAGTGCTCCTCTACGCGGTAGCGCTTGATCTTGCAGAAGGTCTCGTAGTCGATCACGGTGCCCGATCCAATGCTTGGCCAAGCCACTCGCGCAGGGAGCGTGGCGGGCCACCACGTGTTTCTGGATTGGCGAGGGGACGAGGGGGATCCAGTGCCAACACCTGGTAGAGGGGCGTTTCATGAGCGATGAGCTCGGCCCGCACGAGATCGCGACGTGCTCGGTGCAAGGTCATGGCGTCCATCGACAAACACCGGATGATAGCGGCGTCGGAGTAATAGCTGAGGCCTTGGCGGTCAGCGACGGTGAGGAGAAAGAGATACAGGGCCAGCGCGTTCGCATCACAACGCTCGATATATCGCTCGCGCACCAGCCGCTGATCGATCCAGCTGAATTGTGGCGGGGGTTTACGGACCCGCGCGGGGCATAGCACTCGTTTGACGACCATGGTGTCCTCCTTCCTGGGGTACCGTTCCCCCGAGAATGTCTTGCCCTAACCGTAGCAGTCTGCGGGAGTGCTCCGCGATGTCCTCTTGTAACGCACTGCCCGTCAAATTGGCGATAAGCCCAAGTAGAACCGGGATTACATGGATGTAATGCTGTTGGGAGGTACAGGATGAACAAAGGGTTGCGCGGCGAAGACCTCTTGTAACGCACGACCCGCTAAAGTGATAGATTTCTTTTGTGTTTCAGTGACTTGAGCAAGGGAGTCTGCTTGTAACGCAGGAGACGACTTGCGGCCCGGGCGATGCCAGTATCTCGGATGGGCCGCGCGCCACCCCCGCACCCGCTCGACATGGGCCGGGCCACGGAAGTAGTCACGATTCTGGGGTTTCCCGAGCCAGCGGCGCTGACTCGCGGCCTTGCTCGCCTGCCGGCAGCTGGGCTTCGAGCAGCGTCTCTGATGCCAGAGGTTACGCCGGTCGGGTTGGAATATTTCTCGACAATGCCGGCACTTACGTCGTCTTCCGCACTTCATTGGCCCACCTCCCTCTTGAGGCGGACCATCATGCGAGACCCCGGACTACTACCCAGGGCCCTACGAGCTACTGCTTAGCAGGATCTAACGGGAGAAGGGAAGAAAGAGCAAGAAGGTTTCAACAGAACATTCCGAACAAGACGGCAAGCAATCGAACGCTTTTCACACCGCCAGCCTTATGCGAGCTTCAGAACGGCGTTGACAGAGGATGGAACGTCAGGAAGGTAAGGCGCAATAAGCGGGGAGACCTGCTGTGCGGATGGCGCGGCAGGAGTCAGAGCCCTCATAGTACCGTAAGTCACTGGACACCTGTGCTATGGAACCGATGAGGTGGCACCGCCGGGAAACCAGGCGGCCAACAGAGAACACGAACGGGTTCCTACGGGCGGGTGGAGGGGGATGGAGAAGTGGGGAGAGCAAACCCGCACCGAGGGAAGGAGGGTAGGAAGGTGGAGACGGGAGGTACATGCAGATGCAGCAAAGAGAGCTCGAAGGAGCAGTCTCGACAGTGCTGGAGACAGCTAAACAAGAGGCAGACGCTCAGGACCCGAGACAGTGGGGCTGGGTAGAAGCATCGGTGTGGACCGAACGCATGTTCGTCCTGTACCTCCTAAAAGCATCACATCCCTGTGATTCCGGTTCTTCACCTTTCGCGATCTGATCAGCATGCCCGCCGATGTCCTCATCGAAGACGACGAGATCCGCATCCGCTTCCACCGCCGGGCCCACCTCCCCATCGTCCTCGCCTCCGGCCTCATCGACCGACCAGTCCAGATACCCTGGTGGAACAATACCCCCTTACGCATCATCGAATGAGCGCAA
>JBQTJM010000184.1:0-58525 GCA_052387115.1 Gammaproteobacteria bacterium
CGATCGCCACCCGGGCCTCCCTTCAGGACGTCGTTTCCTGCTTCTCCGAACAGCATGTCGTTTCCGCGATGGCCGGACAGCCTATCGCGACCCGGACCACCGCAGATGACGTCGTTGCCGTCGAGCCCGGCGATCGTGTCGTTCCCGGCCAGGCCATGGATGACGTCATCCCGCGGGCTTCCGAATAGAATGTCACGCACATCGGTCCCGACGACGGTTGCCGGGAGCCCGTTACACAGGACCGGAGGCGGTACCTGCGCGAGGCTGGCGTCGGCCCGGATCAACCCATGGCCGGTCCCGAAGTCGAAACCAGTGTCGAACGCCGGCGTCGCCGGATCGTCCATGTCGATGGCCGTGTTTTTAAGAAGGGAATAGATACCATCGGGGTTGAATGCCGGGTTCAGCTCCCTGATCAAGACCGCGACCGCGGCGGCGTGCGGGGCGGCGGCCGAGGTTCCGAAAAAGTTCGGGAAGCCCGTGCCGTCCGTGTCACTCCCGAAAAACGTCGTGTCGGCCCCGTCCGGCGCCGTGATGTCCGGCTGCTCGCGGACCTCCGGTGTGGCGAGCCGGGATCCGGCGGTGTCGAAGAGGATGGGCGAGCCCCCGGCCGACGAGAACGTCTCGATGAGCGGCGGGTCCACGCCGAACGCCGGCGTACGCTGGTAATCGGCGGCGCCGACGCCGAGCCCTCCTAATGCCGCGCTATGGCCCCAAGAGGCGCCGGTCCTGGTGTCGAACTCGTCGATTGTGATAGAGCCACTTCCAACGTTCACCGTCTTCATCAGACTCGGGTTCGGCCCAGAGAACTTTCCGATAATCACGCCGAAGGTGGTGTCGGGTCCCGCGTTGGTGAAGCTGAAGACCTCGAAGGGGTCCCCTCCGACGTTGTCGTCAGCGCTGCGGTCAAGGACGGTGTTGCAGTCCGCGTCGGTGAGCACGATGTCCAGGTCGCTCGCCGAGCCCGGCGGGCCGCTGACCGAGGCGAAGGGCTCGTCCCATTGGAAGACCTGGGTCAACGTGCGGCCGACAGGGACAGTGATTTGCTGGCAGGCGTCGACGAGACCAGGATCCGGCTCGAAGTCGTGCGCCTCTTCCGGCCCGAAGCCGATGTCGACCAAGACGCCGCTCGGGCGGAACGGGGACTCGTAGGCATTGCGATCCGCATTGCCGGCCGAGCTGAAATAAGCCACCCCCATCCCTTTGACGGTGTTGACCGCCTGGGCGACGATGCCATCCTGGTAGAAGGGCTCGTCGAAGTAGATGACATCGTCGTTGATCACCGTTGCCCCGGCGTTGGCGAGATCGATGATGCCCTGGGCGAAAACCGCCTGCCCGCCGAACGCCGTGTGAAAGGCCTGGCTGGCCCCGGGGGCGACATCGTGGATGAGCTCCATCATGCCCCGCCCTTCGTCCGTCGCCGGACAAGAACCCTCTTCCAGGACGGTGATCCCCGCGGGCAGATCGCCGCTCGTGACGCCCGCTGTGGCACCCCCGAGGCAGTCGAAACTGTCCGACAGGGTGCCCACCATGACTCCGGCGCCATCTACGCCGAAGGCCGTGCGACCGAGGTCCGCGCGCATCGCGGCGTCCCCCTGACTGGTCACCTCGCCGACCTGGGTGGCCGCATAGGCGGGCCGTGCCAACTGCAGGGAGGGGAGGCTCTTGAGCGCCGGGATCGCGGTGATGGTCAGGCGGGCCGACACCATGCGTCCGAACACCGTGACCTTGTCCGCCCCGAGCGCGCGCAGATCGGCGGCGAGGGCTTCCGGATCGCCCGAAGCGGCCGTATCGATGACCACCGATCCCCCGGTGATGGGTGCGATCATATTGCTCGACAGGAAGGCCGGGGCGGCCGCCCCTTGCCGCTTCGTCATCAGATGCGCCTGGTACTCCGCGTGTAATGCCATGAGGTCGGCGCCCATCTTGGCCATGGCGGCCTTCGAGGGCGACGTGCCGAGCCCGAGGGTCTCGGCCCCGCGTAGCTCGATCACAGGAGGACCGGCGTCCTGGGCCGAGGCCGGCGGGGCGGTCGAGCCGAGGACAACGGCCGCGAGGACGAGTTTCAGGGTGGTTCGGGCGCTCGTCTCTCTACGCTGGATCATCATGGAGCTCCTCTCGATGGTTCGGGGTGCGTACATCGCGGCGCCGCCCTAACTGCCCGCGTCCTCGACATTCGTGGTCGCATAGGCGGGGCGGGCGAACTGCAGGGAGGAGAGGTCCTGGAGCGCCGGGATCGCGGTGATGGGCAGGCGACCCGACACCATTCGTCCGAACGCCGTGACGTTCTCTGCGCCGAGCGCGCGTAGATCGGCGGCCAGGGCCTCGGGATCGCCGGATGCCGTGGCATCGATGACGACGGCTCCCCCGGCGACGGGTGCGATCGCATCGCTGGACTCGAAGGCCGGGGCGGGCGCCCCTTGCCCGCTGGTGTCCTTCAGGTGCGCCTGGTACTCCGCGTACAGGGCCAGGAGGTCCTGCCCCACCTTGGCCGTGGCGGCCTTCGAGGGCGAGGTGCCGATCCCGAGGGTCTCGGTACCTTGTAGCTCGATCACGCGCTTCCCGGTGCCTTGGGTCGAGACCGGCGGGGCGGTCGAACCGAGCAGGACGGCCGCGAGCATCAGGTAGAGGTGGGTGCTGGAACGCGCCCGTCTACGCTTGTTCATAATTAAATAATAATATCATCGCGCGACAGGGCGCCGCGATCGACCTTGCTGCCGCGGCCGCGTTGTTTCTAATCATTGCCGCCGCGGAAGGCGTCAACGGCGCCACCGCCGGGCCGATATCGAGCCCGTGCGCGCCTCCCACCCATCCCGATGATGCCCCGATGACATCCCGATCACCCTCCGGTCGGTAGCTCCAACACCCATGTCCGTCGCCATCGTCTACAGCCGCGCCCAGGTCGGGATCGAGGCGCCGCTCGTGACCATCGAGGTGCACCTGTCCAACGGCCTGCCGGGGCTGTCCATCGTCGGCCTGCCCGAGGCGGCGGTGAAGGAGAGCAAGGACCGGGTCCGCAGCGCGCTGCTCAACTCCCAATTCGAGTTTCCGCTCAGGCGCATCACCATCAACCTGGCGCCGGCCGATCTGCCCAAGGAAGGCGGGCGCTTCGATCTGGCCATCGCGCTGGGCGTCCTGGCCGCATCCGGTCAGCTCGATGCCGCCGCCTGCCGGGGCCTGGAGTTCGTGGGCGAGCTGGCCTTGACCGGGGAGCTGCGGCCCGTGCGTGGGATCCTGCCCTCGGCCCTGTCGGTGCGAAACGCCGGGCGCGCGCTGGTGGTCCCGCGGGACAATGCCGCGGAGGCGGCCCTGGTCGATGCCCTGCGCGTTTTTCCAGCCGAGCACCTCTTGGAGGTCTGCGCCCATGTGCAGGGCCAGACGCTGATGCAGCCCTGCGCCCCGGCGCCCGTGGCCCCGATCGACGGACAGCACGTGGAGCTGGCGGACATCAAGTCCCAGTACCACGCCAAACGCGCGCTCGAGATCGCCGCGGGCGGTGGCCACAACCTCTTGATGGTGGGACCGCCCGGCACCGGTAAGAGCATGCTGGCGCGTGCCCTGCCCGGGATCCTGCCGCCCATGGATGAGCAGGAGGCCCTGGAGTCGGCGGCCGTGCATTCGGTGAGCGCCCAGGGCTTCCGGCCCGAGAGCTGGAGGCGGCGTCCGTTTCGCGCGCCTCATCACACGGCCTCGGCGGTGGCCCTGGTGGGCGGTGGCAGCCACCCCCGGCCGGGGGAGATCTCACTCGCCCATCACGGGGTCCTGTTCCTGGACGAGCTGCCCGAGTTCGACCGGCGCGTGCTCGAGGTCCTGCGCGAGCCGCTCGAGAGCGGGACCATCACGGTCTCGCGCGCCGCGCAGCAGTCCGATTTCCCGGCGCGCGTGCAACTCATCGCGGCCATGAATCCCTGCCCTTGCGGCTATCTCGGCGATCCGAGCGGTCGTTGCCACTGCAGCCCCGAGCAGGTGCGACGCTATCGGTCCAAGATCTCCGGCCCGCTCCTGGACCGCATCGACATGAGCATCGAGGTGCCGAACATCCCCCAAGAGGTGTTGCTCCAGACGACCGCCGAGGCCGAAACCAGCGCCCTGGTGCGCGAGCGCGTGCGCCGCGTGCGCGAGCGGCAGCTCGAACGCGCGGGCAAGCCCAGCAGCCGCCTGGGCCTGGCCGAGATCGAGCGCGATTGCCGCCTGCGAGCAGGCGATCGGCGACTCTTCGGCGGCGCCATCGAGCGCCTGGGCCTGTCGCCGCGTGCCGTGCACCGCATCCTCAAGGTGGCTCGTACCGTCGCCGATCTGGCCGGCCTCGAGGTCATCGAGACTCCCCAGCTCACCGAGGCCATCACCTACCGCCGTCTGGGACGCAAGACAGGCTCGTAGCCCCACCGGCCTGAGGTCGACGAAAGGCTTGCGCCATGGCGATCGATCCGGTCAAATGCGCGGCATGCCGAATCACCGCATCGCGGTCCGTTCCGAGACCGCCTATATCGAGGAGCAGTCCGTACCCGAGGCCAACCAGTTCGTGTTCGCCTACACCATCACCATCGAGAACACCGGGACCCTGCCTGCCAAGCTCATGACGCGGCACTGGATCATCACCGACGCCAACGGCAAGGTACGCGAGGTGCGCGGCGAGGGCGTGGTCGGGGAACAGCCCTATCTGCGACCGGGCGAGGCGTTCCGCTACACCAGCGCCGCGATGATCGAGACCCCGGTCGGGACCATGCAAGGCAGCTATCAGATGATCGGCGACGACGGGGTGCGTTTCGACGCCCCCATCGCCGTCTTCAGGCTCTCGCTCCCCGACATCCTGCACTAGCGCGCGGCTCGCCCGCGTCGCCCCGGGGACGCCCCCCTGGCCCGGTCGCTCGCCGGGGTGCATCCAAAATCTCCTCTCCTGCGTAACATCTCTCGAACGGCGCCGTTTCATCAACCCTTTCGACCACACTGGTTATATTGGAGGAGACAGACATGTACGCGCGAACCCTGAGTGACCGTGCCTTTAGACACATCGTCATCCGGCATGCCGGCTGGTGCCTGGGCCTGGCGATGGCGGTGGCACTCTCTGCATCCCCGGCCCGAGCGACCAATTCCGACAGCGTGGGCCTCAAGGTCTTCGGTTTGACCGGCGATCAGTGGCTCGTCAAGTTTCGCAGCGACAGGCCCAGGCGCTTGCAGAAAATCGGTCCCATCGCGGGCTTGAATTCGGCCGATACCGCCCTCGTCGGTATCGACTTCCGGGTCCAGGACGGGAAGCTCTACGGCCTCGGCAATGGTGGCGGGATCTACACCATCGACACCCGGACGGGGGTGGCATCGGAAGCGCCCGAATCGCCGCTCACGGTGCCCCTGGTGGGCAACTTCTTCGGCGTGGACTTCAACCCCGCGGCGAATGCGCTCAGAATCATCAGCGACACCGGCCAGAACCTGCGCCACCGCTTCGCCCCGCAGTTCGCTCCCCAGAGGACGGCGCAGGATACCGATCTGGTCTATCCGGCCATACCGGCCACGCCCACGACGCCCGCCATCCCCGCGACCCCCGGGATAGGGGTCACGGGCGCCGCGTACACCAATAACGACCTCGATCCCAACACCGCTACCACGCTGTTCGACATCGACAGCCAGCGTAATCAAGTGGTGATCCAGTCGCCACCGAACGCCGGGGTGCTCACGGCGACCGGCGGCCTCACGGTGGACCCGGACGCATCGGTCGGGTTCGACATCTATTCCAGGCTGAAAAACGGTGCGACCTTCAGCAATACCTCCTTCGCTTCGCTCATGGTCGGCGGCAAATCGCGCTTCTACTCGGTGAGACTGTTGACCGGCAGGGCGTTCCTGATCGGCGCGTTCCCGGTGCCCATGGCGGACATCGCGGTCGCACTCAAGCAGTGATCCCCGAGGCAGTGATCCCCCAGGCAGTGATCCACTAATCCTGCGATCTTCGGCCGGGGCGCGGTGTCGCCCCGGCCGTTTTCTATGCGGTGATGAGAAATCCGGGTTAAGGCCGGGTCACGGTCTCGATGTTGACCAGCCGGGTCCCCACGAAGGTCAGGATGCGTTGGAACGCCCCGGGCCCGGGTTCGTAGTACCACTGTTCGACGAAGCGCTCGTTGGCCCCCGAGATCTGCTGTTGAGAAGCAGGACGACCGCACTTCTTCAACACCTCGAACGAGGTGTCGCCGGGCCTGACGAGGCCCGTACCACAGCGAAACGTATCGGCTCGGACCGTGCTCGCGGCGAGCCCGGCAAACAGCGCCGCCACGATGAGCCGGTTTCGCCGGCGGGACGAGCCTGGTCCTCTGGTTCCGGTCTTCACCCTGATAGCATAGTCGATCCCTGCGTCGGCATACTCAATGAGCGTCCGCCCCCGGCGGGAGGCGATCTCGTCTCCGTCTCCCGGGCGCGTGACTTTGGAGCTCGGCCGCATCCACGGCGCCGGGGTGGGGCATCCGCCGCCCTGATCGGGGTGTGATAAGGTATGTAGCCTCGGTCCCCCGCTTCTCTGACGCGGGTCGGGGCGTGGCCGGAACCTGTTCCGAACCGGTGAGGACCGATTCATTGCCGCGCGTCACCGAGGCACGAGCTTCCATAGCCACCCCTATGCCGGCACTCGCATCCATTCTGCTGATGCTTTGTGCGCCGCCCTTCGTCATCGTGCTCTGGTACACCAATGTGGCGCTCGGAGGATCCCTCTTATCCCTATGGGAGTTATGCTCGCGCGAGGGGTTGTTCACGACGATTTACGCCGCCTGGCGGCCGGTGATGTTCGGCACGCCGGAGGCATGGATGATCCTGGGTGTGTTCGGGGGGCTGCAACTCGTGTTGATGCGGGTGGCGCCGGGCAGATCGTTTCACGGCCCGGTCACGCCGCGCGGAAACATCCCCGTTTACCGGGCCAACGGCCCGCTCGCGTTCTCGATCACCCTGGCGTTCTACTGGTTCGGCGCGTTTTATCTGCGGTTATTTTCCCCCGGCATCGTATACGACCACTTCGGCGGCATCCTGGGCGCGCTCAACCTGTCCGCCCTGATCCTGTGCCTCATGTTGTATGTGAAGGGGCGGGTGGCACCCTCGAGCAGCGACACCGAACACAGCGGTAGTCCCGGGTTCGATTTCTACCGGGGTACCGAGCTCTATCCGCGCATCCTCGGCTGGGACGTGAAGCAGCTCACCAACTGCCGCATCGGCATGATGGGCTGGGCGGTGATCATCATCTCCTTCGCGGCCGAGCAGCACGAGCTACACGGTCTCAGCGATTCCATGCTGGTCGCCGTGGCGCTGCAGCTCATGTACATCACGAAGTTTTTCTGGTGGGAAACCGGCTATCTGAGGACCCTCGATATCGTCCACGATCGCGCGGGTTTCTATATCTGCTGGGGATGTCTCGTATGGGTCCCGGGTGTCTACACCTCCGCTACTCTGTATCTGGTCAATCACCCGCGCCACCTCGGTATCCCACTGGCCGCCGCCATCCTCATCCTGGGCGCGACGTGCGTGATGACGACCTACCTTGCCGATCGGCAGCGTCAGCACGTGCGCGCCACGAACGGCCGTTGCAGGGTCTGGGGCATGCCGCCACGGATCATCCGTGCCCGCTACTTCACCGAGACCCGCGATCCGGGCCAGAGTCTCCTGCTCGCTTCCGGCTTCTGGGGGATCAGCCGCCATTTCCATTACCTGACGGAGACCCTGGGCGCCTTCTTCTGGAGCGTACCGGCGCTGTTCGAGCATTTTATGCCCTATGTCTACGTGACGTTCCTGGTGGTCTTGCTTGCGCATCGTGCCATACGCGATGACCGGCGTTGCGCGCGCAAGTACGGACAAGACTGGGAACGGTATTGCCGACTCGTGCCTTACAGGATCGTACCGGGCTTGTACTGAGCTGATCTGGTGTGGGAGGAGACCTATGAGATACGTGTTCGATCCCGCGCGCTTGTGCGAAATCTCGAAGATGGGCATCGGCCTGCCGCACTCGGAGATGTTTCAGGTCATTACGGACGAGCTTGCGAGAAGCTTTCCGGGCCGGATCATTACCGAGCCCGAATGGTTCTTCAACAATGCCGGGGGGGCGATGGGTATGTTGACCATCCTGTACGCCTCGTGGAAGGAGTATCTCATTTTTTTCGGCACTCCCATCGGTACCACCGGGCATACCGGCCGGTACTCGTTCATCGAGGACCATTGCTTTTTGCTTGACGGCGAGATGTGGTATTACGCCGCCGGGGAGACCGACAAAACGGTTTATAGACCCGGGGATACGATCTATCTGGGCAAGGGCCAGGCGAAGTGTTATCGCATCGTCGATCACGCCTGGATCCTCGAGTATGCCCGTGGCCCGATCGCGACCATGCTGCCGTTCGGCCTCGCCGATTCGCTTTTCAGCACGCTTGATTACACAACCGTCTTCCGCACCTTCCGGATCTACGGCAGGCATGTGATACGGAACACGTTTCGTCACGTTGCCCGCCGCGCCGGCCAGGAGGCGGAGAAGCGTTCCGGCAGATCCGCCGGGCTGTGATAGGTCCCGCATAACCGATCCCAGAAGGTGAAGAACTGTCCGTAGTTATACCGAAAATACCAGTGGTGGGCCGTGTGACATCCTGCATGGTTGACGAAGCTCAATGGAGTCCAGCGGATGCGATCGTGGATCATGACGGCCCAGATCGTCACCAGGGTGACGAAGCCGTTGTATACCCATACGTGCAGGGGGAACAAGAGCGCACAGAGATGATAGGGCAAGGCCTGTGCAAACGAATCGAGCGGATGAAACGCCAGGCTGGCCAGCGGCGTGGGCTCTCGAAACCGGTGGTGGAAGACGTGCAGGTGGCGGTAGAGAAAACGGGTATGCAGGGCGCGGTGGATCCAATAGATGGACGTTTCGGCGATGGCCAGGACGGCGAAAATGCTGCCGAGCAGATAGGGCCAACCGTGCTCGGCCACCGAGAAATAGACCTCGCTCGCGCCAGACAGGATCAATACCTCGATCGGCAACATGAGGAGCGCGTTTCCGGAAACTGAATAGAGCGACCACAACACCGATCTGCGCAGCTCGTCAGCGTCGGGACGGTATCCCGGATGGTGCCTCTCGCGTCGTAAGACGAAAAACACGAGGTAACTGCCCCCGGCCAGGATCGCATAGAGACAAACCCCGAAGAGCGACAGCATGAGATACAGGCCGGTCAGGCCATGGCTCTCGTGGACCCAATAGAATACCATGGCGGTTGCCCTTCCTGCCCGCGGGCGTGCTGATCGTCCTAGGCGGTGTGTCGGAGCAGCGAGTCGCCCGCTTGCTGCCTAGCTAGCGGCCGGCCGAGCCTGTCACCTACATTCCAGAAGGTCCTTAAATTCCTGCCCTGCGCTCTGATAGGCCAGCGCCCTGGCCTTCTGCAGGTTGTCATGGGCCTCGGCGTAGTAGGCGGGGGACTGCTTGATGGCCTCGACGAAGTAGTCCTCTGCCTGCCGGTACTTCCCGTCGATCAAGCAGAGATAGCCCACGCTGTTCGAGGCACGTGATTCGGGCATGATGCGCGTGAACGCATCCATCGCCTTGTTATATCGTCCGGTGCGCACGTACAAGAGGCCGAGGTTGGACCAGGCCTTCTCGTGCCGGGGATTGATCTGTAATGCCCGCTCGAATTGCGACTGCGCACCCTCCAGGTCCCCGGCCGAATACTTCGAGTAGCCGAGGTTGGTCAACAACATGGCGGCGTCGGGCCGCTCGCGGAGGGCCGCTTGATAATGCTGTTCGGCGGCCGGGTAGTCGTGGTTCAGATCGGCGATGACGCCGAGCCCGTTGTGGGCACGCCAGCGGTGCTCATCGGCGGCCAGGGCCCTTTCCAGATACGCCTTGGCCTCCTCCGGTTTCTTGTCGCGGAGCAGCACGAGACCGATACCCTCGAGCGCGCCGGCATGCTCCTTGGCTATGGACAGGGTCTCGTGAAAGGCGCGCATCGCCAGTTCTAGATTGCCCTTGAGGTAGTGGATGACGCCGACCATATAGTGGGCGTCCGCCTTGTCCTCCTCCAGACTCAGGACGTTCACATACTCGAAGAGCGCCCGGTCGAGCTCCCCCTGGCGCAGCGCGGCGTCGGCGCGCGCCATGCCCACCTCCGCCTGCTTGGTGTCGTCCTGTGCTTCCGTCGTGGCGGCCGGCTCGAACAGCGTCGCGCAACCCCCCATCCCGATCGCGGCCATGAGCACCGCGCCCCTGAAGATACCGAAATGCATCGTCATGGTCTTCACCTCCCCCGATCTCTTCCCCAAGCGCCGTGCCTCCCCGCAGAGGCACGGCGCAGGGAACCGCTCAATGCGCCGTCTGAAACACGCGGATCACGGCCAAGACCGCCGGCCCCACGGCCACGAGGAAGAACGACGGCCACAGGCAGAACACCATCGGAAAGATCATCTTCGTTCCGATCTTCGCGGCGGCCTCCTCGGCGCGCTGCATGCGCTTGTCGCGGAACTCCTCCGAGTAGATCCGCAAGGTATCCCCGATACTCGTTCCGAAGCGCACGCTCTGGCACAAGAGCGAGACCAGGCCGCGGATATCATCGAGCCCGGTGCGCTCCGCCAGCGCCTTCAGGGCGTCCGTGCGCTCCACCCCCGCCTGGATCCCCGCGTTCACGAGCGCCAGCTCCATGGCGAGCGCCTCGTGGCTGACCACGAGCTCCTCGGCCACGCGCTGGAGCGCGGCGTTCAAGCCGAGCCCCGCCTCGGTACAGGTCACGAGCAGGTCCAACGCATCCGGGAAACCGTTCATGATCGCGCGCCTGCGGCGCTCGGCGCGGCGGCTAACATACAGGTTCGGCAGGAACAGGGCGACGCCGCCTGCATAGAGCGCGGCCATCAGGACCTCTGTCGTGCCCAATCCCGGGAAGAACGTCGCCCCGAGCACGACCACGGCCGCCACGGACAGCAGCAGTATCACCTTCGCCGCGTAGAAGGTCATGAGGGCGGTACCGGAGCGGAACCCCGCCTGGAGGAGCTTGGCCCGCATGCCGGAACGTTCCACATCGCTCTTGGGCAGGACATAGGCGCCGAAGGGCTCGACCACCTTCGCGAGGTGCGCGAAGCGACCCCGGTCTTCGCCGCTCACGCCGGAGACCGCCTGGAGGCGGCGCCGGAACGGATCGAAAACGCCGGTCACGACCACGAGGACGCTCAGGCCGAACAAGGCGGCGGCGAAACCGATGCTCCCGGCGAGCAGCCAGCGCGCTTGCGCCGGATCGCTCGCGATCTGCGAAAAGAACTGCGCCAGGTATTCCATTGCCTATCTCCTCACACCTCGATCCGGATGATCTTCCTCATCCACAGGATCCCCACGGTCATGTTGACGCAGGCCCCCAGGATGAGCCATCGGCCGAGCGGGTCCTTGGTGAGACCCGGCAAGTAACCGGGCTCTGTGACGAATAGCGCCCCGACCAGGACGAAGGGGAGCAAGACCAGGATCCAGGCCGACATGCGGCCCTCCGCCGACAAGGTGCGGACGCGCCGCTGCAGGCGGAAACGCCCGCGCACCACGGCCGCGATCTTGTCGAGGATCTCCGCCATATTGCCCCCCGTCTCGCGCTGGATGACGACCGCCGTCACCACCGTCATGAAGCTCATGCTGGGCACCCGCTCGAGCAGCGCCAAGAACGCCGCCTTGGTGCTCATGCCATAGTTGATGTCGGAGTAGGCGGTGCGGAACTCGCCCGCGATGGGCTCGGCGCTGTCCTCGGCCACGAAGCGCATGGCCTCGGTGAACGGCAAGCCCGCCCGCAGCGCCCGGCTCATGACCGCGAGCGCATCGGGGAGCTGCTCCTCGAAGAGCGCGATGCGCCGGTTGCGCTTGAGACGGATGTTCAGGATGGGCAGGAAAAACGCCGCAACCGCCGCCGGTAGGCCGAACAGCGGTTCTTTGGTCAAGGCGGCCACGATGACGCCCGCGCCGAGCGCCAGCCCGGCCGCCTGCAGGACCACGCGGTACGCGCGGGTCTTGAGTCCCGCCTGTTCGACGAGCCTGGCCAGGCCTTCCATTCCGGGCAGGCCTTGCATCGCTTTTCCGAGCGGCGGAAGCTCTCGCCAGTACTTCTCGCGCAAGAGCGATACCGCCGCGGGATCCAGGGCATCCTCGACCTCCCGCACGCGCCTGCGCAACCGCCGGGCGATATGCGCGTCGGTGCCGAAGGTCGGCACGAACATCGCCATCGACAGGAGCGCGACGGCGACGAAGACCATGATGAGGAGAATCGTGTAGTCGGTCCACATGGTCGTCGCTCCTCAGCCGATCCGGCGGCCGGGCTTGAAGAGGCCCAGGTCCAGGCTCATCCCGCGGCGCTTCAGGTGGTCGTGGAATTTCGGCACCATCCCGGTGGCCTGGAAACAACCCAGGACCTCGCCGCCCTGGTCCACGCCGGTGCGCTCGAACTTGAAGATCTCGGACATGGTGACGATGTCGCCCTCCATCCCCTGGATCTCCTGCACGCTCACCAGCCGCCGCCTGCCGTCCTCGTTGCGCTCGAGCTGCACGACCAGGTGGATGGCCGAGGCGATCTGGGCGCGCATGGCGCGGATGGGCAGCTGCAGCCCGGCCATCATGACCATGGTCTCGAGCCTGGAGAGCGCATCGCGCGGGCTGTTGGCGTGTACGGTCGAGAGCGAGCCCTCGTGTCCGGTGTTCATGGCCTGGAGCATGTCCAGGGCCTCGCCCGCGCGCACCTCGCCGATCACGATGCGGTCGGGCCGCATGCGCAGGCTGTTGCGCACCAGATCGCGCTGGGTGACCTCGCCCTTCTGTTCGATGTTGGGCGGCCGGGTCTCCAGGCGCACGATGTGCGGCTGCTGGAGCTGCAGCTCGGCCGAGTCCTCGATGGTGACGATGCGCTCGTAGGGCGGGATGTAGCCGGACAAAATGTTCAGCAACGTGGTCTTGCCGCTGCCCGTGCCCCCCGACACCAGGACATTGAGCTTGGCCTTCACGACCGACTGCAGTACCTCCATCATCGGCTGGCTGGTGCTGCCGATGCGGACCAGGTCCTCGGCGCGCAGGCGCTCCTTCGGGAAGCGCCGTATGGACAAGGTCGGGCCATCGATGGCGAGCGGGGGGATGATGGCGTTGACGCGCGAGCCATCCTTGAGCCGCGCGTCCACCATGGGGCAGGACTCGTCGATGCGCCGCCCGACTCTAGACACGATGCGGTCTATCATGCCGAGGACATGGGCGTCGTCCTTGAAGTGGACCGCCACGCGCTCGAGCTTCCCGCCGCGCTCGACATAGACCGACTCACGGCCGTTGACCAGGATGTCGGTGACGGCGGGATCGGCCAACAGGGGCTCGAGCGGCCCGAGGCCCAGGACCTCGTCCTCGATCTGCTTGATGACGCGCTGGCGCGACGGCGCGTTCAAGGGCGCGGACTCCTCGTTCATGAGCCGGTTCGCGACCTCGCGGATCTCGCCTTTGGCCTGCTTCTCCTCGATGCCGGTGATGAGCGAGAGGTCCACGACCTCGAGGAGCCGGGCGTGGATGCGGTGCTTCCACTCGCGCTCCTGGGCCTGGTTGCGCTCGGCCGCGGCGGATACGAGGCCGGTCGGCGCGCTCCGGACGGCGGTGGGCGGGTCCACCTCGCCGTTCCCTGTCTTGCGATAAAAGGCTTCCATGTCTTATCTCCTCAACAAAAGCTGGTTGAATACCGCGCCCAACTTGCCCTTGCGCTCGGCCTTGGGTCTTGGCGCGAGCCGCTCGGCGATCTCGATGATGGCCTTGGTGACGGCGGCGCCCTTGGCGCCCTCGCACAGCGGCAAGCCGAGGTTGATGGCCTCGGACACGCGCCGGTAATCGTTCGGGATCTCGACGAGCGAGCCGGGCTTCAGCGCCGCCTGGATCTCGGCGCTGCCGATCGGGCCGTTCTTGTCGTGGCGGTTGACGACGAGGTGGATGCGGTCGTTGGGGATCGCGAGGTCGCGCGTCGCGACCCGCACCATGCGCTTGGCATCGCGCAGATGGGTGATGCCCTGCTGCATGACGATCAAGAGGTTCTCGGCGCGCTCCATCAGGCGATGGGTCACGGGATCGATCTGGCGCGGGAGGTCCACGACCACATGTTCGAAGTCCCCGACGACCTGGCCCAAGAGCCGATCGAGCCGGTCCTCCGGGATCTCCCAGGGCAGCGCCAGCTCCTCGGACATGGAGGCCAGGAGGCGCAGCCCGCTCGGGTGCTTGAGCATATAGCCTTCGAGGGCCACGGTGTCGATGTGGTCCGCGTTGGCCAGTGCCGCGACGACCCCGTCACGCGGGGTGAGGTCCAGATACAGCGGCAAGGTCCCGAACTGCAGGTCCATGTCGAGTAGCGCGGTCCGCATATGGAGGTGACTCGCCATGCAATGGGCGACGTTGCAGGCCAGAAACGAGGCCCCCGAGCCGCCCTTGGCGTTGATGACCGCGGTGAGACGGCCCTTCCCTTTCTGTCTCTGCGCCTTGGCGCCGAGCTCCTCGGCCATCCGCTGGACCGAGGCCAGGATCTCGGCGCGTTCCACGGGGTGCGTGAAATAATCGCGGGCGCCGGCCTGCATCGCCATGCGGATCACGCGGGCGTTATCCTCGGCCGGCCCGATGACGATGAGCTGCGGCCGCTCGGGGTGCGCCATGACCTCCCGGAGCTCGGTCTCCCAGAACTGGCTGAGATCGAGGATCAAAACGTCGGGCGGCGTGTCCACCCCGTACAGGGGGTCCAAGTGGCCATTGACCACGACGCGCGTCCGCACCTCGACGCCCGGCTCCGACTTGAGCATCAGCTCGATGTACTCGACCTGCAGCCGCGAGCGGCTGGAGATCAATATCTTGCATCTGGGTTTCATCATCGCTGGTGTCCTTGCGTTGAATGTCGTCTTGCGGTGATCAAGTGCACGGGTTGGGGCCGGGGGGGGCGTATCCCAGGCTTTCGGCCGGGATGGTCGTGGCGGACGTGAAGACCTCCTCCTCGAGCGTGACGTTCATGAAGGGGATGAGGAGTCGGTGCTCGTAACCGCTGATGCTTACCCGGACGGCCACGGTACCCCCGGTCGTCGGGTCCGGGACGGCCACCACGTTGACCATGCCTGTGGTGAGCCCTTTCAATATCGGGCTCTCCCCATCCGCCGTCCCGAACACCGCGGCTCGCCTCGCGGTCGCCCAATCGGCCGGGGAGCAGACTGCGGCCACCCGCGCCCCGCGCCGGGTGGCCTCCGCGATGGTGTTGTAAGCAAACATGGCGCGCGCCACCTCGATCGCGCCGAACAGGATGATGAAGAGCGCCGTGCCGATGATGGCGAATTCGACGGTGTAAATCCCTTTCTGCCGCGTGTTCATCATAAGGCCCTCATCGTGGCCGAAGCCGTCATGTTGATGCCGAAGTCGATGTTTCCGTCTCCGAACCCGAAGGTGGGGATGCCGAGGTCGAAGATCGGGTCGTAGTTGTAAGGCGTTCCTGCGCCGACCTGGACCTGCACGTGGACGCCATCTACGGCAGTGACCGTGATCTGTCCCGTGCTCAGGCCCTGGAGCACCGGATCGCCCGTGCCGCCCGGGTTGCCGTAGACCACCACGTTCCGGGTGGCGGTCCGTTTACCAGCGGTGATGTCAATGACTCCGGTCGTCCCCGCGATGGCCTCTTGGGCCAGATACCGCACCCCGTCCCGCACCGCCTTGTGCAGGGTGTTGTACTGATAGAGCCAGCGGCCGGCCTCGGCGGCAACCAGCATGAGGAGCAAGAGCACCGGCACCGCGATCGCGAATTCGACCATCGCGATCCCGCGCTGCTTCTTGCGGCAACGTCTTTCAGGCGCGTTAGCGCATCGAGAATCACCGGCATCCATTCCTTCCACCCGTTCGCCCTGAGCGTAGGCCCGGAGGGCCGGAGTCGAAGGGCGGGGTCGAGGCTCGGAATCGCGGACTGGTTCGAGACCCCCGAGCCGGGCTTCGACTCCGCGGCTCGCAAAAAAGCCGCGAGCCACTACGCTCAGCCCGAACGGAGATCTGGTTCCATCGCTCTGAGCCAACCTATCGGGTCGCTCGGTATGAGTCCTTCTAAACATGGCTTTGCCTCTCTGTCCTTGGCACGCGGTCTACGAATCCCGGCTGTCCGGATCCTTGTAGAGCACGATCCTGTAGAGCAAGCCGCCGCCGGCGGGTGGGGGGGTCGTCGCGATGGGTCCGTCGGCCTGGCAATCCCCGACGAGCTGCCCGAAGATCTCCTGTGTATTGCCCGCGTGGGTAACGGGTCGGGTCATGAAGAAACAGCCGAGACCGAGCACGCGTACGTCTCCTTGACCGTTGGTGGTTCCCGTGCAATCCCCAATCGGCACGGGCATGACACGGCGCTCGGCTACGCCGGTACCATCCGGCATGGGCGGGTAATCGAACTGCTCGCTGGTCTGACGATCCACATAGTCGTCGTAGCAGAAGGTGCAGGTACCGATGGCCGGGTCGGGGTTGGTGTCCGCGCCCTCCGGCTGGCTATACGTGACGGTATCCGCAGGGTAATCCGTGCTGCTCATGCCGCCCTGGTAGATGCCGAACCGGGTATTGAAGCCCTGAGACACGGGTCCTACCTGGTTTCCGGGTTGTGTGGGGACCGTTTCATCTTCCAAGCATCCTGAATAGCCGCCGGCCAGGTTTTCGCGAACGCAATCGCCGCCGGGGCAACCGAGACGAATGAGCTGATAGTTGCCGGGCCCGACCTCCCATTCGCCGTTGTACCGACCCGAATGCGTTTTGAGGCGAACCTCCTCGTTGTCAGCGGGGTGATACCCGAAGCAGGCCCCATCGGAGCAATCCGTGTCTGTGTCCGCCGCGTCTCCGCACATCATGATCGGCGCGATGTCGCAGACCCTATTCCCGGGTGTGGTATCAATGGGCGCCGGACCCGCCACGGCCGTGCCGCCGATGTCCTGCTCGTCCCCTACGCCCGGAAGGACGTTGGCGAGCCAGGTGTCCATGGTGAAGCCCGTGGCGCGGGCTCGCACGAACGTCGCGGGCGGGTCGTCGGTCTCGTCGGCGCCTCCCACGAAGGGGTCGAGCGTCGCGGAGAACTCGAAGCTCAGCGTGTAAGTTGAGTCCCGCAGCTCGCGCTCGACGAAAGTCGAGGCGCCGGCCGCGGCCGCCACGTGTTCATCGAAGGCGTCCTGGCCCGCCGCTTCCGCCTGCGCCACCGTGCCGTCGTTATTCAGCGTCTTCGCCGCCGACAGCGCGGCCGCATCGAGCGCGTTCTGCAAATGCGTCTTGTCGACGAAGAGGTGCCCGGACTGCAAGGCCAGGCCCGCCATCCCGATGATGGCGAGCATCCCCACGGCCACGAGCGCGAGGACCGCGCCGCGCTGGCGGCGGGGTCCCCGTACGTCCCTGTGCCCCAGTCCCTTGTGTTTCGTTCCCTTGTCCATCTCGCACCTCCTTGCTGTCCCTTTGCGCCTACTCGGCGTCAATCACCGATATTGATACGAATGGGCTGGTCGACCACCTCCGGCTTGGCGATATCGCCCCGGTAGATCTCGAGCGCCCGGTTACCCCTGGTTCCGTCCAGCCTCTCCGGCGGGTCCACCGGCGGATGGCGGGAGGCCTCGGGGTTGTAAGTCTGGGCCTTGACCATATTGCGGACCGACTTGCCGAAGTCCTGCTCGACCCGCACCGGATCGCTCCAGGTGCAAGCCGTGAGCAATAACGCGGCCGACAAGACCGCACCCGAGCGTTTGATAGTGGAGATCATCGCGCTGCCCTCCGCTCACAGATCATGTCCGAACTTGCCCCCCTCGGGGACGCCTTGGGGTGCGCCGCTCTCGAAGCGCGGGGCCGGCGGTGCGGGGGGCGGCGACACCTGGCCCTCCGAGCGGCCGAGGAGATAGAACTCCAGGTCGCTCGGCGGCACGAAGGAATCCGTCGGCAACTTCACCTGCTGCGGTTGGATGGGGCGCGCGAGCCTAGGGGTGACGAAGATCACCAGCTCGGTCAGCCCCGAACGGAATTCCTGGCTGCGGAAGAGCTGGCCGATGACCGGCACGTCGCCGAGCCCCGGGATCTTGTCGATGAACTCGCGGGTGCTCTCGTTGATGAGCCCCGCGATCCCGATGGTCTGGCCGTCCGCCAGCTCGACGCTGCTCCCGGCGCTGCGCTTGTTGAGCGACGGAATGATGAATTGGCTCTGCGCCTGCGCGACGCCGACGATGACCGCGTTGTCGCGGGACAGCTCGCTGACGCTGACGTTGAGCTTCAGGCTGATGCGCCCCGAATCCAGGACCAGCGGGAGGAACTTGACCCCCACCCCGAACTCCTTGAAGACGATCGTCACCTCGCCGAGGTCGCTCGGCACGGGGACCGGGAATTCCCCGCCCGACAGGAACTCCGCCTCCTGGCCGGTGATCGTGGTCAAGGTCGGCTCGGCGAGCAGCTTGCCGAGGCCCTTCTGGCGGGACAGCGTCAGCGCGGCCTCGAACAGGTATTCCCCGCTCAAATAGCTCAGGAACACGCCCTTGCCGTCGATGGTCGGGGTCGCGCGCTGCAACTCTGCGATCGCGGGACCCGAGATGTTGCTGCTACCGCCGCCCCCGAAGATCGGGATTTCCAGCGCCTCCTCGCCGAACAAGGCATCCGGAAAACTCAGCCCCCCGCTGTTCGCGCCCTGGATGCTCCTGTCTCCGAAACGAAACAGGCTGGTGTTCGCGTCGAGCCGTTTCAGGACATCACGGGCGATCTCGGCGACCTTGATCTCCAGCATCACCTGCTGGGCGCCCGCGATCTGCATCATGTTCACGATCGCCTCGGGTCCGCAGCCCTGCTGGCCGCCGCCCGCGGGTTGCGCGGCGGGGGCCGCGGCCGCACCGAGGCCGAGATCGGACCCCTGGCCGCCCTGGGCGCCGGGGGCGCATTCGGGCAGGAAGCTGGCCGCGAGCTGTAATGCGGTGTTCATCTTGACCACGTTCGAGATCTCGCCGTCCAGGATGATCTTGTTCTGGGAGGAATGGACCTTGACGACCTCGCCGGGCAGGAGCTCGTGGAGCTTAAGCTTGAGGCTCTCGAGATCATGGGTGATCTCGATGTCGAAGGCCTCGAAGATGCGGCCGGGCTTGTCCCACACCACCACGTTGGTGGTGCCGAGGCGCTTTCCGAGGATGTAGAGCTGATCTCCCGGCATGACCAGGATGTCCGCGATGTCGGGATTGCCGACCGAGACCTTGGCGGCCGCGCGGCTCAGTTCGATGATGCCGGATTTGTGCTGCGCGATCTGGAACTTGCCGTGGCGGCTCTCCCGCAAGACCAGGCCCCCCGGCCGCTCTTGGGACCAGGCGGCCGGCGGCAGCAGGGTAAGCGCTAAGGCGATCCAAATCGAGGTCTTCCACGATCCGGGGCAGCGGCCCGGCAAGGCGCGAAGGCATGGTATTGAAGTGGGCATAGGGGCCTCTCTTACTGCGCATGGCTCGGTGCCTCCCTGCCTCCGAGCGCCCCGACCACCCTCCAGCCTCCCCGCGGTGGACTGAACGCTCGATTCCCATCTTTCAATACTTTACCTTAGACGCTTAAACCGGATCTTTCAACTAGAGCCGGACCTGGGACCTGTCCACCTTCACCCCGCGGATGATGGTGACGTGGCGGAAGGCCGGCTTTGGGCGCGCCGGCGCCGCCACCTTGGGTGGCTCGGCGGCTTTCTTCTCCGCCTTGGCCAGGACACTCTCGTCGGTCGGGTTGCGGAGCGCGAGCTGGACATTGCCCTCGTCGGTGGCCTTGACCAGCCGCTCGGCCTGCTTGGGCGTCATTTCCAGGGTCACGGCCCGCACCACTACCGGCTTGTCCTCTTCGCTCGCGGCCGTCTGGTCCACCGCCAGCACCCGGAGGTTCTGGAGGATGGTCTGGGAGTGCGAGCGCCGATTGCTGTCGTCCTTGCGGGTCGCGATCACATCGACCCGGTTGCCGGGGAGCAGGAACCCCCCGACGCCGATCACGTCGTTGACGCGCACGGTCACGGCCCGCATGGTGGCGGCGACCATCGCGGCCAGGCTGCTGCCGCCCTGGTGCTCGACCACCCGGCCCTCGATCACCACCTCGTTCGGATAGATGGTCCCGTTCGCGATCTTGCCCTCGACCTGCGCGACCTCGGTGAAGGCCCCGGCCGGCATCGATGCGCTCGGCCACGGCACGGTCTTGAGCTGGGCCGGCTCGATCTTCTGTGCGAAGGGGATCTCCAGCGCCGCGACGACCACGGGGGTGGTCTTCTCTTCCACTTTGGCGACCGGGGTGAGGCGGGCCTGGATCCATTGGTTCGCCATCCACGTGGCGCCGGTCCCCAGTCCCACGGCAACGATGAACATCATCACGGATCTCTGCTTGAACATATACGACTCCTGCCTTGACGGACTCTATCGACCGGGCGTTGTGCCCGGAACCACGAAATAATTGTTCCACGCCATCTCGATCAGCTCGGGCGTGACGGATGTCTGGCCCAGATACCACGCATGGTCCAGGGCCATGCCCAACAAATCGCGCGGGTGGCAGGGGAGTAGCGGCACGCCCTCACGATCGTGCAGCGCGAGCGTGAAGCGCAGCGCCTTCGCATCGAACGCGATGTCGCGGTCGGCACATACCCCCTGCCAGATCGCGCCGTATTCGTCGCGGCTCAGGGCGCCGAATGGGATCTTGTGGCCGATGCGCCGCAGGAAGGCCTCATCCGCGAGCCGGGCGGGGTCGAGGTTGGTCGCGAAGACCAGCACCACATCGAAGGGCACCGGGAAGCGCTTGCCGGAGGCGAGGCTGAGATGATCGATCCGGGTCTCGAGGGGCACGATCCAGCGGTTGAAGAGATCGACGGTGGCCGCCCGCTGGCGTCCCAGATCGTCGATGACATACACGCCGTTCGCGGCCTTCATCTGTAACGGCGCCTGGTGCCGGCGCGCGGCCGGGTCATAGGCCATCTCCAGCATGTCCATGGTCAGCTCGCCGCCCGTGATCACGGCGGGGCGCTCGCACAGGACGAAGCGCGGATCGCAACCGGTGGTGACCTGGTGGGACGCCCTGTGTTGCTCCCTCAGGGGCCTGTGGACGATGGGGTCGAAGACTTGGACCTCGGTGTCGCCGACCGCGATGGCATGGGGGATGAGCACCGGCTCGCCGAGCAGCCGGGCCAGTCGCCGGCAGAGGTAACTCTTGCCGGAGCCGGGGGGCCCGTACACGAAGATCGAGCGGCCCGAGTGCAACGCCGCCCCGAGCTGGTCGAGGAGGTCCTGCCGGATCACGGTATCGGCGAAGGCCTCGTGCATGCGCTCGTGGGTCACGCGATGGGCGTGGACGCTCTGGGATTTGACGACTTCGGTATAGCGAGCAAGGGGGACCGGCGCCGGGCCGATGTAGCCGCTCCGCGCCAACGCCTCTAGGGCGAAGGCGCGCCCCCGATCCGTGAGGGCGTAACGCAGTCCGGCCGTGCCCGGCGCCGGTCCCTTGACCTCGATGAGCATCTGGGCGCGGAGCGCACCCACCAGCTCCTCGACGATCGGGCCGCCGAGCGCCGTGCGGCTCGCGAGCTCACCGAGGTCCAGGATGCCGGCCTCACGCAAGTGCTTCGCCACCAGTTCCTGGAGCAAGCTCTCGCTGAGCCCCGTATCGGCAACGGTACGCGGGCGCGGCGCCAATCCGCCCGCTGCCGCCGGCCGTGTGTCCGAGGCGGCCGCGGCCTTCTCGGCCGGATGCGGCCTCGCGTCGATCTTCAATGCGTCGATGTTGAGCATTCGTCTTTCCTGCTAGTCAGTGCCTAAACAAACCCGCAGCCCGCAATCCCCTTAGCCGCGATGGAGCCGCCGGAGGCGGGATGAAAAGAAGCGGGTCCAGGACCGACGCTAAAACACATAAGGCATCAACCGCCAACGGACTGATGTGGCATAACGCTGGTAGCGCTCGTCCCGGAGAAGGTGGCGCTCCTCGAAAATGATCCGTAAGAGCATCATTCCCATCCACGCAACGACTATCGAGAAGTTGTACCAGGACGTGTTGGCCAGTAGATACCCGCTTAAGGTGACCAAATAACTCGCATACAAAGGGTGGCGGATAACGCCATAAACCCCCTGGGTTTTCACGCCCCTGTTCGCAGGCACGATCCCGAAGCTTCTGTTCAAGACTAAGGCCCCCGCGATCTGAAGGCAGATCCCGAGCGTCATCACAATGCTGCCGAGGTACGGCGCCAAGCCTTGCATGGAAGGCCGCAGCAATAAAGGCAAAAACGTTCCTCCCGCCGAAACTGCCCATTCTAGCGGGCTCGTGGACTTGCTCATCTGGTCCCTTCTTACTATAAACATCAGCGCAAGCCAAGCCTCTGCGAACACCAGCAGCAAAAGAGAGAAGGCGTTGGTCTTTTGGAAACTGGTATAGTGGCTAAATGCGAAGAGACCCCATAACGCCGCCGCGGAAACGTTCACGAGCAATATCCGCATGGCAATCAAGACATTCATCATGTTCATGGCTCTATACCTGCCAATAAAACGCATCCAAGAATGCTTGATATGAACCCATAGCCTGGATGGACCGAAGCGGAATCCAGTAATACGCCCGATCATTTATGCAGCCATAGGATCGCCCAAAGCGTCCCGAGCCCGATGGCGAGCGCATAGGGGAAACGCCGCGCCGCCGCCTCGCCGCCGCGTGGGCCGGCATGGTTCAGCGTGCCGGTCACGACGAGGAAATTCAGTGTCGCCAGATAACGCCGCGCGAGCTGGCCGAAGCCCCGGTGGCGCAACAGGATCGCGACCGCCATGACGCCCCCGACGATCAGGGTGAGCGCGGCGGCGACAAGCGTCGCGGAGGGGCCGAGGAAAGCACCCACAGCGGCCATGAGCTTCACATCACCCGCACCCATCGCGCCGCGGATATAAAAAGGGACGAAGAGCGCAAGACCGCTGGCCAGACCCAAGAACCCGGACCCGAGCGCCTCGAACCCGCTGAAATACGATTGCAGCACGAGGCCTGCGACAGCGCCCCCGAAGGTCACCCCGTTCGGGATGCGGTGATAGCGCAGATCTAAATAGGCCGCGAACGAGAGCATGAGCGCGAGCTGGCCATGAAGCACCGGTAAAAGGACAAGAGGACTGGGCTCGATCAGCATCGGGATTCAGCTCGTTTTGGTCGAAATAGGTGTTCGGTTCAAAAGTGGAGGGGCAGCGCGCTGCCCCACCACCAACGCCCCACGCAAGTTACGGAGTAATAGCGGCGGTGTTGGTGCCGATCGTGGCTGCGACCTGGGTGCCCAAGGCCGTAAACGCACCTACGACCGCGACAGTAACCAAAAACCCGGCCACCGCGTACTCGACCGTGGTCAGGCCGCTCTCATCACGCACGAAAGAAAGGATCTTGTCCATGAAATATCTCCTTTGATAAATGTGTCAGTTCAGTTCAACCTCGTACACCCCAGCAGTCCCGTGTACTCTCCGTGGATCGGCAACCTCGGCGCCGAGCGCCTGCGCTAGCCTTCCCTTCGCGATGCCTCCCTTGCCGGGATTGGGCCTTGCTGCTTCCCTGCATCGCCCGTCTGGGCCGTGAGACCCATGCGTCCTGCTGATGGCCATCATCATCGGCCACGGCGCGACGAATCGCTAGCAATGTTTTGCGGAGGATGAGCATTTTCTTGCGCAGTGAAACCGCGCTGCTGTGCCCATTCCGAGCGAGCACGGCCCTCGGGCTCGTGGTCTTCGACAGGCGCCTCCCGCCCTTCGACTCCGGCGCTACGCGCCTAGGGCTCAGGGCGAACGGATCGTCTCATACTATCCGGTTGGCTCAGCGCTTCGAGTGAGTTCAGAACGAGAGGAGCTTTCAAGCGTTCTCCGTTCGGGCTGAGCCCTCGCAGTGCCGCAAACGAAGAGCCCGGCTTTCGGCCGGGCTCTCGGGGGCTGCGGGGCACGTCCGGGTCAGGGTGGCCCGGAGTACCCGATAGCTACGGGGCGCTCGGAACCTCCAAGGTCCCCAGGGTGCTGGCGCGCAGGCCGCCCTGGTTTCCCTCTCCGCCGCCTCTTCTTCCGTTCTTTCGCAGCGAAACCATATAGTGGTGCTCGCCCGTAACCCAGAAGCACGCCGGGACCACCTCGATGGTGTATATCCCCGCACCGACATTCGTGAACGCGCTGGGCGTCATCGCGCATCCGCCCGGGGGCACGTTGAAGCCGCTCGTAAGGCCCCACCCCGCAGGCAGGACGTTGTTGCCGCTCGGCGCGAAGCCGGTTGCGGGTCTGCCGTCGGACTTGGTCACGACCACGCTCAATTTCGCCGGCAGCACGTTGCCCGCCACCGCAAGACCGGCATTGCCCTCGGTCTGCAAGGTCGCACCGACCGGACCGCCCGCCACTGCCGCCAGGGGCGCGCCAACCAAGCCCCCCGAAAGCAGCACCACATACATCTTACCCATGCCATACCTAGACTTCATCGCTGGATCTCCGTAAAGTGAATTGGCGGCCGCCAGTGTAAGCCCTGCAGCGCGGTCCGCTTTCCCGGGTCCGGTGGCCTCGGCGCTGCGCGCCTTGGCTTCCCTTCCCCTCGCGCTGCCTCCCTTGTGGGATTGGGTCTGGCTGCTTCTTGCATCGCCCGCCTGGGCCGTGAGACCCCTGCGTCCCGCGGATGGCCGCCATCATCGGCCACGGGGCGACGAAACGTTAGGAATGTTTTGCGGAGGATGAGCATTTTCTTGCGCAGTGAAACCGCGCCTCCGTGCTCATCCCGCGCGGGCACGGCGTTCGGGCTCGTGTCCTTCGAGTGGCGCTTGTCGCCCTTCGACTCCGGCGCTGCGCGGAGCCTGCCCTGAGCGCAGTCGAAGGGCTCAGGACGAACGGATGTATTTATTCTGTTCCACTTGGGTTGACCCTGTCCACGGGATCAGAAACGAGAGGAGCTTTCAAGCTTTCCCCGTTCGGGCTGAGCGTAGCGGCTCGCAGCTTTTTCGCGAGCCGCGGAGTCGAAGCCCGGCTCCAGGGTCCTGAATGCCTCTTCGGTCTCGCCCGCCAACCCGCCGTCGGGCTCCTGGCCTTGAACCGGCGCCTCCCGCCCTTCGACTCCGGCGCTGCACGGAGCCTGCCCTGAGCGCAGTCGAAGGGCTCAGGGCGAACGGTTGTCGACGGTTCGCACGAGACGGTCCAAGGGGCGGCGGGGTTACGGGGCCAGACTCGGCGCACCCTGCGGCGCTTGGCGCGTGTGAGGGGGGGTCATGACGGCGGCCGATGTCGCCGGGACCTCGGAGATCATCTTGCGGAACTCGGTCGGCGACATGCCGACGACGAGCCGGAACACCCGCGCGAAATACGAGACCTCCTTGAACCCGATCTCGAAGCATACGCGGGTGATCGTGGCGTTGGGGAGGGCCAAGAGCTCGCCGGCCTTGCGGATCCGCGCGTTCTGCACGAAGTCGTTGAAGGACTCGCCGGCTACGCGCTTGAAGGTGCGGCTGAAGTGGAAGTAGCTCATGCAGCAGACCTCCGCCACCTTGGCGGCGGTCAGTTCCTCGCCGAGGTGGGTCTCCACGTAGTGCTTGGCCCTGTCGACGACTTGCCGGGCCCTGGAAGCGGCCGGTTCGGAGGCCTTGGCGGAGGCGATCGCCGGCAGCACCATGCGCCGATCGGAACGCTCGCCCGCACGGGGCTCCGCGGGGCGTGCCAAGCGCTCTTTCAACGCCTCGCAAAGCTCGACGACGGCCTCGAGAAACTCCGCGGCCCCGATTGGCTTTGGGAGGTAGTTCCAGACCCGCGAGCGCAACGCCCAGAGGATCAGATCGGCACTATGGTGCGCGCTCAACATGATGATGGGGATCGATGGGAAGGTGGCCTTGACCTGGCGTAGCAGGAACAGATCGGCCGGCTTCGGGTAGTCGAAATCGAAGCAGACGATGTTGGGTTGTAACGGGCCGACCCGCTCGATGATGTCCTCTCCGGCCGGATGCGAGACGACGTCGAATGCCGTCCGTAGCCCGCGAAGCAGCTCCCGTGCTGCCGGGTTCGGCACCCCCTCTATCCATAAGAGACGCAGTCGATCCATGAGCGCCGGTCCTCCGTTCCTGGGTGGCTTGAAGCGGGCTTCCGGCGTTGTCGCCCGTCCCGTGGCCTTGCGTATTAGCAAGCGCGGTGCCAAGCGCCTGCGCGGGCGTTCGGGTGCCGCCGGGAACGGCTACTTTTCGGGCGACGCGGTCGAGGCGGATGCCCGCAGCCGCCGCATGACTCGCCCTATCTCCTCAAGCTCAGCTTGTCTCAGGGCCCGCCTGAGCGTGGGAAAGAAATCCTCGTTCTCGCGCACGAGGTGCTCGCGTAGGAGCTTCTCGAAGGGATGTGCGACTTGGGACAGGCGTTTGGGGTTTGCGATCTCCTCGGGGTGGCGGAGCAAGGGGGCCAGCTCGCCCCACGCTGCCTCGATCTCGTGGTGGTCCAAGGCCAGGCGCTCGATCATCCCGTCGATGAGAAAGGAGCGATTGACGATGGGCGGGAAGAGGGCTCGTTCTTCGTCGCGATGGTGCAGTGGCATGGCGTTTTCGTACCACTCGGCCAGGCGCAATGCCTCGGCCACACCCGCTTCGTCGAGACCCTGTTGCGCCAGGGTCGCGGCGAACGCCATGAGGCGTTGTCCTTCCCCGAGGAAGCGCTCGTGGTAGGCGACGAGGACCTTCAAGCCGTCGCTGAAATCGGTCGCCGGGTCCTGGAACCCTGAGAGGGCCTGGACCACCCCGGTTCAGATATCGATGTAGGGTGGGTTAGCCGCGCTTTTTGCGGCGTAACCCACCAAACTGTCGGCCCGCGGCCGACACCTTGATGGACGGCGCGACCGAATCGACAGACTCGAATCGCATTCGCCAGATTTCTTCACAAACCCTCAGCGGTGGTAGCGCACAAGCTTGGTGCGGACGATCTGATAAGGCCGGAACAGATAGGTCAAGGGCACGCTCCAGACATGTACCAGGCGCGTGAAGGGGAAGAGCAGGAACACCGTGAGCCCGAAGAGCAGATGGACCTTGTAGATGAGCCCCACGCCATCGAGTAGCCCCGGATCGGCGCGGAAGGTCACGACGCTCTGGGCCCATTCGGCAAGAAGCACCATGGCGCTCACATCGCCATGCAAGGCGTGGTAAGCCGACACGGGGATGGTGGACAGGCCAAAGCCCAAAGTTACGAGCAACCAGTCCAGGATGAAGATGTCCATGAAGCGCGAGGTGGCGCGCACGCGCGGGTTGAACATGCGCCGCCGCCACAGGATCACGCCGCCGATCATGCACAGCACGCCGAAGAGCGACCCGACCCCGATGGCGAGGACTTGGTGGGCCTCGTCGGAGATGCCGATGGCTTGCCAGAACGCATGCGGGGTCAAGAGCCCCACGAAATGGCCGGCGAAGAGGACCAGGATCCCGATATGGAAGAGGTTGCTGCCGAGGCGTAATTGCTCGCGCTCCAAGAGCTGCGAGGAATCGGCCTTCCAGGTGTATTGCTCGCGGTCGAAGCGGATGAGGCTGCCGAGGAAAAACACGCTGAGCGCGATGTAAGGATAGATGCCGAAGAGGAATTGCTGTAACCGCATGGAATGATGCCTATGAGATGCTAACCAAAGATATTTGAAATTGTATGCTCTTGCGATTCCTTCCCCCTGGAAGGGGGAAGGGTAGGATGGGGGTCGAGTCTCTCAGAACTATGCGACGTTCAACCCCCACCCTTGCCCTCCCCCTGCCACGGGGAGGGAATAACTTGGTCCTGGCAGCTTATTGAATTTGAACATGAAATGGAATTTGTTTGCGTTGTTGTGGTCAACATTTAGAACGTAAGTATCTAAGCCGCCAGATCAGATATTTTGCCGTGCCGCGCGACGATAGATAGCAGCGCCGCATACGGGCTCTCCATGGCTGCCAGGTTTTTCGCGAGTACGTGCGCCACTTCCGTCGTCTGGTCCAGAAAATGTCGTGCGCTCGCCATGTCCGGCAAGGTCGAGACGTATTCCAGGATCAAGGGGAGATAATCCGGCAGCTCGCCCCGGTCGATCTCGAAGCCTTGTTGGGTGAAGTACTCGGAAAGCCGCACCAGCGCCGGACCGCGTGCGCGGTCCTGCTCCTCGAAGAGGTGATGGGTGAGATACAGGGCGTTGTCCGGGGTGAGATCGAAGGTCTTGACGTAGTGGGCTTGAAGCTCGGTCGGTGGGAGGCCGCGAGCCCAGGCGAGGAAGGTCCGTAGCACCTCGCGGTCCTCCCCGGTTGCTTGCTCCAGTGCCGGGATCGTTGCTTCTATTTCTCCCAGGTGCTCGATGAGCTCTGCCGTGGGGTACTCCAGGAGCACCGACAGGAGCTTGTAGAGCCGCACTACTCCGTCCCCGTCCGCTCGACCGGGTCGGCGGGCGCGGCCGGCTTGGGCCTCGCGCGAGGCACAAACTGCATCACCTTGAGATCGACGCTCTGCTTACGCTTTTCGGGGAACAACGAGAAGCCATCGTGCCCGGCCACCGAGCAACTGTCGTTGCCGAACGTGTAGCCCATCTGGCCCTGGAAGGCATGGGAGTCCTCGTGGCGCAGCTCGTCGTGGCTGGTCGGGATGACGTAACGGTCTTCGTACTTCGAGAGCGCCATGTAGCGGTACATCTCCTTCACCTGCGCCTCGGTGAGACCGACTTCTTCGAGGACTCTGAGGTCTGGTTTGCCTTCTACCTGTACCGATCGATAGTACTGGCGCATGGCGATCATGCGCTTCAATCCGCGCACGATCGGTGCCTCGGCACCGGCGGTGAGCAGGTTCGCGAGGTATTTGATCGGCATCCGCAACATCTCGAGCCTGGGGATCACGTGCTCGGGATCGGTTGGGATAGCGCCCTGGTCGATGCCCGCCTGCACGGGGGATAACGGCGGGATGTACCAGACCATGGGCAGGGTGCGGAATTCGGGATGGATCGGGAAGGCGACCTGCCATTCGATGACGAGCTTGTAGATGGGCGATTTCTGCGCCGCCTCGATCCAGGAATCCGGGATCCCGTCCACTCGAGCCTGCGCCACCACCGTAGGGTCATTGGGATCGAGAAAGATCCTCATCTGTGCCTCGTACAGGTCCTGCTCACTCTCGACCGCGGCCGCCTCACTGATGCGGTTGGCGTCGTAGAGGATGATGCCGTTGAAGCGGATGCGCCCGACGCAGGATTCGGAACATATCGTCGGCAGCCCCGACTCCCAGCGCGGATAACAGGCGGTGCATTTCTCAGCCTTGCCCGATTCCCAGTTGTAGAAGACCTTCTTGTAGGGGCAGCTCGACACGCACATGCGCCAGCTCCGGCACTTATTCTGATCGACCAGCACGATGCCGTCCTCCTCGCGCTTGTACATGGAGCCCGAGGGACAAGCGGCCACACAGGAAGGGTTGAGGCAGTGGTTGCAGATCCGCGGCAGGTACATCTGGAAGGAGTGCTCGAACTCGGCGTAGATGCCCTTTTCGATATCTGCGAAGTTGGTGTCTTGGGCGCGCTTTTGGAACTCGCCCGCCAGATCATCCTCCCAGTTCGGGCCCCACTCGATCTTCTCCATGGGGCGCCTATCTATCAGCGAGCGCGGGCGGGCGGTCGGCGCGGCCTCGGCGAGCGGGCTCGCCTGGAGGTGGGCGTAGTCGTAGGTGAAGGGCTCGTAATAGTCGTCGATCTCGGGGAGATCGGGGTTCATGAACAGGTTCATGAGCCGCTTGGCCCGCCCGCCGGCCTTGAGCTCCAGCTTGCCGTCCTTGACTACCCAGCCGCCGTTCCACTTGCCCTGGTCCTCCCAGTTCTTGGGATAACCGATCCCGGGTTTGGTCTCGACGTTGTTGAACCACACGTACTCGACCCCGACGCGGTTGGTCCAGACGTTCTTGCATGTCACCGAACAGGTGTGGCAACCGATGCACTTGTCCAGGTTCATGACCATGGCGAAATTGGCGCGGACTTTCATTAAATAAACTCCCGGCCGTAAGCGGGACTGAGACCATGCGGTTCGGGCGCCTGCTCGCGTGCGGCCAGCGGCAGGGGCTCGGGTAGCGCCAGATCCCCGATCCCGGGCGGGTTCAATTGTCGCTCGCGCTCGGGGGTGAGCGGACGCTCCAGCCAGTCGATGTCGGTGTCCTCGATCTTGTGGAGCAGCACGTACTCGTCGCGCTGCGAGCCCACGGTGCCGTAATAATTGAAACCGTAGGCGAGTTGCGCGTAGCCGCCGATCATATGGGTGGGCTTGACGACCACGCGCGTCACGCTGTTCAGGATCCCGCCGCGTTTTCCGGTGGTGTTCGAGCCCGGCACGTTCACGATCTTCTCCTGGGCGTGGTACATCATCGCCATGCCCTCGGGGATGCGCTGGCTCACCACGACGCGCGCCACGGTCGCGCCGTTGCTGTTCAGGGCCTCGACCCAGTCGTTGTCTTTGAGGCCGATGGACTTTGCGTCGCGCTCGGAGACCCACACCACCGGCCCGCCGCGGAACAAGGTCAGCATACGCAGGTTGTCGTTGTAAGTGCTGTGGATCCCCCATTTGCTGTGCGGCGTGATCCAGTTGAGCAAGAGATGCGGCTTGCCGTTCAGGCGCTCGCGCACCCCCTCGGTGGCCCGGAGATCGGCCGGCGGGCGGAAGGTGCAGAAGCCCTCCCCGAAGTCCAGCATCCACTCGTGGTCCTGATAGAAGTGCGCGCGGCCGGTCAATGTCCGGAACGGGATACGCTCGTGGATATTGGTGTAGCCCGCGTTGTAGCTGACCTTTTCCGACTCGACCCCGCTCCAGGTCGGGGCGGTGATGATCTTGCGCGGCTGCACTACCAGGTCTTTGAAAACCAGCTTGTCCTCGCGCCGCCCGCTCGAAAGATGGGTGTGGTCGCCGCCCGTTTTCTTGTTGAGAGCGAGCCAGCCCTTGTGGGCGACCTCGCCGTTGGTCTCGGGGGCAAGCATCAGGATCGCGTCGCAGACATGGATATCGTCGCGGAGCGAGGGCATGCCCTGGGTGATGCCGGGCTCCGTGATCTCGCCGTTCTGGAGCTTAAGGCGCTCGTACTCTTCCTCGGTGTTCCAGGCAAGGCCTTTGACGTTATTGCCTTGAGAGACCATGAGCGGGCCGAGGGCGCAGAACTTCTTGTAGGTCTCGCCGTAATCGCGCTCGACGACCTTGAGGAGCGGCAGGGTCTTGCCGGGGATGGGCTCGCACTCGCCGCGCTTCCAGTCGCGCACGCCGAACGCCTGGCCGAGCTCGAAGGCCGAGTCGTGCATGAGCGGGATGCAGAGGAGGTCCTTGCGCTTGCCGAGATGTTTCCCGGCGAGCACGGCGAAGGCACGGGCGATGTTTCGGAAGATCTGCCAGTCCGATTTCGATTCCCAGCCCGGGTCCACGGCCTCGGTCAGGGGATGGATGAAGGGGTGCATGTCGGTGGTGTTGAGGTCGTTCTTCTCGTACCAGGTGGCCGTGGGCAGCACGATGTCCGAGTAGGCCCCGGTCGAGTTGAGCCGGAAGTTGATGTCTACCATAAGATCGAGCTTGCCGATCGGCGCCTCGTCGCGCCAGCGGGTCTCCGTGCCCCTCGTGTCTTCGAGCGGGTTCTGCATGACGCCGTTCTGGGCGCCCATCAGGTGTTTGAGGAAATACTCGTGGCCCTTGGCGCTGGTGCCGAGGAGATTGGCGCGCCACACGAAGAGGTTCCTCGGCCAGTTCTCGGGGGCGTCGATGTCCTCGGCGGCGAAGCGCACCGCGCCGCTCTTGAGCCGGCGTACCAGGTGATTGACGATCTCCTGCTCGGTCTCGGCACCCGCCGACTCGGCCTCGGTGCAGATCGCGAGCGGGTTCTTGTTGAAGTGCGGGGCCGAGGGCAGCCAGCCGAGCCGCTGGGAGACCACGTTGTAATCGGCCAGGGTATGGCCCCGGTAGCGTCCCTTGGCGGTCGGCGCAAGCAGGCTGTCGGCCGCGAGGCGCTCGTAACGCCACTGATCGGTATGGAAGTACCAGAAGCTGGTGCCGTTCATCTGCCGCGCCGGCCGGTGCCAGTCGAGCGCGAAGGCGATGGGCGCCCAGCCGGCCTGCGGTCTCAGCTTCTCCTGCCCGACGTAGTGCGCCCAGCCACCTCCGCTCTGGCCCACGCAGCCGCACAGGTGCAGGAGGTTCATGATCGAGCGGTAGGTCATGTCGCTGTGATACCAGTGGTTGATCCCCGCCCCCAGGATCACCATGGACTTGCCGAGCGTCTTCCCGGCGTTGTCGGCGAACTCGCGCGCGGTGCGGAGGATGTCGGCGCGCTTGACACCCGTCACGCACTCGGCCCAGGCGGGCGTGTAAGGCACGTCGGGGTCCTCGTAGCGGGCCGCGACATGGGCACCGCCCAGACCCCGATCCACGCCGTACTGCGCGACCTGGAGATCGAAGACGGTCGCGCAGAGGACCTCCTGGCCGTGGAGGGTGAGCTGGCGGGCGGGGACGCGGCGGTTAAGGACACCCCCACCCCACCCTCCCCCGTCCGCAAAAGGCGCGGACAGGGGAGGGAGATCCCTGGTCCCCTCCCCTGCGCAGCGGGGGAGGGTTAGGGTGGGGGTAAAATGCGGGAAACTCACCTCGACGACCTCGTGCGCCTCACCGAGGAGCGAGAGCCGCGGCCGGATACGCGTGCCGTCGCGCTCGAGCTTAAGGTTCCAGCGGCCTTCCTCGCCCCAGCGGAAGCCGATGGAGCCGTTCGGCACCACGTATTCGCCGCTGACCTCGTCCACGACCACGGCCTTCCACTCGGGGTTGTTGGCCTCGCCGAGCCCGTCGTCGAAGTCCGAGGCGCGCAGCAGCCGATCGAAGGCGTAGCCGTCTCCATGGGACCGGAGCCGGACCAGCATCGGTAGATCCGTGTAGGCGCGGGCGTACTCGGTGAAATACGCTTCGTCCCGGTCCAGAAAGAATTCCTTGAGCACCACATGGCCCATGGCCAGGAACAGGGCCGAGTCCGTGCCTTGCTTGACCGGCATCCAGAGGTCCGCGAACTTCACGTACTCGGCGTAATCGGGCGCGATCGCGACGACCTTGGTGCCTTTGTAGCGCACCTCGGAATAGAAATGGGCGTCGGGGGTGCGGGTCATGGGGAGGTTGGCCCCGCAGCAGATGATATAGCCCGCGTTGTACCAGTCCGCGGCCTCCGGGACATCGGTCTGCTCGCCCCAGGTCTGAGGCGAGGAGGGCGGCAGATCGGCGTACCAGTCATAGAAGGACAACGGCACCCCGCCGATGAGCCCGAGATAACGGGTGCCCGCGGCGTAGCTGATCATGGACATGGCCGGGATGGGCGAGAAACCGATGACACGGTCCGGGCCGTATTGATCGATCGTGTAGACATTGGCCGCGGCGATGATCTCGACCAGCTCGTCCCACTCCGCACGCACGAAACCGCCTAGGCCGCGAACGGCGGTGTATCGCCGGCGTTTCTCCGGGTCTTTTTGGATGGCGCGCCACGATTCGACCGGGTCGAGGCCGCGCGCCCGCTCGGCGCGGTAGAGGTCGAGTAGCCGGCCGCGGATGAGCGGGTATTTCACCCGATGCGGGCTGTACAGATACCAGGAATAGCTCGCGCCGCGCTGGCAACCGCGGGGTTCGTGGTCGGGGAGATCGGGGCGGGTGCGCGGGTAGTCGGTCGCCTGCATCTCGAACGCGACGAGCCCGTTCTTGACATGGATGTTCCAGGAGCAGCCTCCGGTGCAGTTGACTCCGTGGGTCGAGCGCACCACCTTGTCGAAGCGCCAGCGGTTGCGGTAGGCGTCCTCCCACTGGCGGTCCTCGCTCGTGGTGATGCCGTGGCCGTTCGAGAACTTGCCTTCGATGCGTTTGAAGAAGCGTAATCGGTCGAGGAAATGGCTCATGACTGGTTTCCTAGGATTCAGAGGTTGTGAAAAAACCGTCGCGAGCGAAGGGAGGTCGCGTTCCGCCGGAGCGCAGGACCGTTTCGCCGGGAGCGAAACGGAGCTTTAGCCGCGAAGGGGCGAGTCTCACGGATGAGACGAGCAACCGGAGTGTATGTTGAAATACATGAGGATTCCGAGCACCGCCGGGAAGCCAGGGCCAGGGAATGGCCCTGCTTGGCGCGCCGAGGATGCAGCGCGAGATCCCGAGCGCAGTAGGTTTTTTCACAACCTCTCTGTTGACCCGACGTCCGGGAGGTCGATCCTTCCTGTGCTCACCAGGACCGCCGGTCCCCCGACGCGCACCGTCAACTCCTCGGTCTTCTTGTTGTCCATCTCGACCCGCAGGATGCTCTGCCGGGTCGTGGCCTCGCCGCGGTCCACCGTATAGGTATAGGTGCCGGCCTTGACCTGCGGCTGGGCGCACAGGTAATGCGCGAAGGCCGCCATGGCCGAGCCGACGGGCGGGTCCTCGTGCACGCCGATGTGGGGGCCAACGAGACGGGCATGGAAGTCCGAGGCGCCCGTCCGGCTCTGCGTCGAGAACAGCAGGATCTCGCGCATGAGTGAGGCCGGCGCCGACGAGCGGCTCCAGGCGCTGAAGTCGAAGCGCGCCTTGCGGACCGTGGCATAGGAGCGGAGCGGCACGATCAGGTATGCGAACCCGCAAGAGACCGCCAAGGGCTGAAACTTGAGCTTCTCGATCTCCGAGCTGTCGAGCGAGAGGATGTCGGCGAGCTCCTCGTGGGGTGGGACGAAGCGGTCGATCTGGGCCCGGACGCGTATGGTGAACTGGGTGAAGACCGGCCTGCCGGCTTCCTCTGTGATGAAGACATCGATGGGCCCGAGCTTCTGTTCCAGCACGATGTGGGTGTGGTGCTCGCTGAGCGCCAGCCTGCCGGTCGCGGCCAGCACATGCGCCGCGGCGATGGTCGAGTGGCCGCCGAAGTCGAGCTCCGAGACCGGTGAGAAGATCCGCACCCGCCAGTGTCCGGTGGGTTTTTCCGGCGGAAAGGCGAACACGGTCTGCGGCACGTTCAGCTCGCGCGCGATGAGCCCCATCTGGGTGGTATCGAGCGCCGTCGCGTCCGGGAACACGGCCACCTGAGCGCCATGGAAGACCCGGTCCGTGAAGACGTCGGCGGTGTAGTAATCGAGAGACGCGGGCGCGCGCGGCCTTGCAGCTCCGTCCATCGGTGACGTTCCGGTAGGCGATGAGCCCGTCATGAGACGGCGATCTGCACGCGCCCATCGACCACTCGAATGCCGTAGACCGGCACGGACAGGTCCTTCTGCTCGATGCACCGGCCCGTCTTGAGGCTGAAGTGCTGCTTGTAGAGGGGCGAGGCCACGCACAGCTCCCCGCCGATGTCGCCGACGATCCCGCGCGACAGCACGTTGGCCCGGCCGATCGGATCGTAGTTGTCGATGGCATGGAGGACTTGCCCCTCGCCCACGCGAAAGATCGCGACCTGCTTGCCGCGCACCAGCGCACAGGCCCCGTACCATGGGAGGAGGTCATCGAAACCGCAGACCTCGACCCATTCATCAACATGAGCACGGGCCGTTTCATCTTCCTCCACCAGGCGAACGGCGCTTGGCCCCGCCGTCATGCCGCCTGCCGATGTGACAGCCGGCGGTTCATGCCGATTCGGCGAGCCTTTGCCGCTCCTCGCGCGTCGCGGGCCGGTGCTGCCCGCGCTCCTCGACGAAGATGACGTTATTGTCTTGCTCATCGCTGTTGACGAAGTGACGGAAGCGCTTCTGCTTCTCGGGGTCCTCGACGGTCTTCTTCCACTCGCACTCGTAGGTGTCGATGACGTTCGCCATCTCCTGCTCCAGCTCCTCGCAGATCCCGAGCTTGTCGTGGATGACCACGTCCTTGAGATACTCGAGCCCGCCTTCCAGGTTCTCCAGCCATGGCGCGGTGCGCTGCAGCCGGTCCGCGGTGCGGATGTAGAACATGAAGAAGCGGTCTATGTAGCGGATCAGGGTCTCCTGGTCGAGATCGGTCGCGAACAGGTCGGCGTGCCGGGGCTTCATGCCGCCGTTGCCGCAGACATACAGCGCCCAGCCGCGCTCGGTCGCGATGACGCCCACGTCTTTGCCCTGGGCCTCGGCGCACTCGCGGGTGCAGCCCGACACCGCCATCTTGATCTTGTGCGGCGCCCGCAGCCCCTTGTAGCGATGCTCCAAGAGGACGGCGAGCCCCACGCTGTCCTGCACCCCGTACCGGCACCAGGTGCTGCCCACGCAGGACTTGACGGTGCGCAGGGCCTTGCCGTAGGCATGGCCGGACTCGAAGCCGGCATCCACCACCTCGCGCCAGATCTTGGGGAGCTGGTCGACGCGTGCCCCGAACATGTCGATGCGTTGCGCGCCCGTGATCTTGGTATAGAGCCCGTGCTTCTTGGCGATGCCGCCTAGGGCCATGAGTCCCTCGGGGGTGATCTCCCCGCCCGGCACCCGCGGGATCACGGAATAGGTGCCGTCCTTCTGCATGTTGGCGAGGTAGTGGTCGTTGGTGTCCTGGAGCCCGGCGTGCTCCTTCTTCAAGACGTACTCGTTCCAACAGGCGGCCAGGATCGAGGCCACGGCCGGCTTGCAGAGGTCGCAACCGAGCCCCTGGCCGTGCTTGGCGATGATGTCCTCGAAGGTCTTGTGGCGCTCGACCCTCACGATGTGGTAGAGCTCCTGGCGGGAGTAGGGGAAGTGCTCACACACGCCCTTGCGCACCGCCACCCCCAGGCGCACCAGCTCCTTGTTCAGGATCTGGGTCGCGAGCGGCGCGCAGCCGCCGCAGGTCGTGGAGCACTTGGTGGCCTGCTTGAGCGCCCCGAGGCTGTGGGCGCCGTCGGCGATGGCGGCGCAGATCCGGCCCTTGCTGACGTTGTTGCAGGAGCAGATCTGGGCGGCATCGGGCAGGGCGTCCACGCCGAGACCGGTGGTCTTCTTAGCGTCGCGCTGGGGCAGGATCAATTCATCGGGATAGGGGGGCAACTCGATGCCGTTCAGACAAAACTGCAACAGCTCGCCATAGGCATCGGCATCGCCCACCAGCACCCCGCCCAAAAGACGCCGGCCGTTCTCGCTCACGACGAGCTTCTTGTAAACGCGGTTGGGCTCGTCGATGTAGGTGTAAGCACGCGCCCCGGTGGCGCGGCCGTGCGCGTCGCCGATGCTCGCGACATCGACGCCGAGGAGCTTCAGCTTGGTGCTCATGTCGGCGCCGGTGAAGCGCTCCTCGCCGCCGGTGAGCTGGGAGACCGCGACTTCTGCCATCCGATAGCCGGGCGCGACCAGCCCGAACACCTGGTGGTTCCACACCGCACACTCGCCGATCGCATAGATGTCGGGGTCCGAGGTCCGGCAGCGGTCATCGACCCAGATCCCGCCGCGGCTGCCCATCTCGAGACCGACCTCGCGCGCCAGCTCGTCGCGCGGCCGGATGCCCGCCGAGAACACGATGAGATCGGTCTCCAAGAGGTCTCCATCGGCGAAGCTCATGCGGTGGGCATGGGCACCGCCGTCCACGATCGCCGTGGTGTTCTTCGAGACATGGACATGCACCCCCAGGTCCTGGATCTTGTGGCGCAGGATGGCGCCGCCGCCGTCGTCCACCTGAACGGTCATGAGCCTCGGGGCGAACTCGACCACATGGGTCTCGAGCCCGAGGTTCTTGAGCGCATTGGCGGCCTCCAGCCCCAGGAGCCCGCCGCCGACCACGGTTCCGATGTGTTTCCCGCGCGCCGCCTCGGTGATCGCCTCGAGGTCCTCGATGGTCCGGTACACGAAGCAGCCCGGACGTTCGCGGCCGGGGACGGGCGGCACGAAGGGGTAGGAGCCCGTGGCCAGCACGAGCTTGTCATAGGGGAGCTCTCGGCCCTGTTCCGAACGCACCCGCTTGGCGGCGCGATCGATGGCGACGGCCTTGTCGCCAAGGTGTACCGTGACCTCATGGCGCTCATAGAAGCCGGGCTCGACCAGCGACAGGTCCTCGGCGCTCTTGCCCGAGAAGAACTCCGAGAGGTGCACCCGGTCGTAGGCCAGCCGGGTCTCTTCACAGAACGTCACGACCTCGAATCTCGATACTAGGTCCGATCCCATCAGGCACTCGATGAGCTTGTGCCCCACCATACCGTTGCCGATCACCACGAGACGTGTGCGCATCGCCGTTCCTCCCGAGGACGCCAGTGGTACGAGACCCTGCGTAAACTCAAGGCCCTTAACAGGATGCATTCCAATCCGCTCTATCCGCCTTAAGTGATTGAAAGGGAAAAAGGAATCGTCTTCGACCGGGGACGGCGCGCGGGCTCCACGCCCCTTTTCCGGGCCGTACCGCCGGTTAGGCGCACCGATGTTGGGCATGGCGGGTCCGGCGTAAGGCGCGGACGGGCGTCCGCCCGGATGGGCGCCGCGACAACGTGTGGCGCCGCGCCCCCCGGGGTCTAAGCGGTTTACAAACCTGAACTTCTAGCGCTAAATTATTGAGGTATAGTCTTTTGTTGGGGCCGGAGGTCTGGTGCCAGGGATCGTGGCTTGGCCGACGTGCCCGGGAGGTCGGAGTGAAAAGAATCGCCATCCTTGCCATCACCATCGCCTGCGCCCTGTTCGCCGCGGTCCGAGCCGGCGCAGACGAGAGGGCTTTCGTCAGCGAAGACCTGTATGTGTTCCTGCACCGCGGGCCCAGCAGCCAGTTCAAGATCGTCGGGACGCTGACGGCCGGGACGCCCATCACCGTGACCAGCCGCAACGACGACAGCGGCTACGCCGAGGTCAACGACGGCCAGGGCAAGAGCGGCTGGGTCGAGACGCGCTTCCTGAGCGACAGCGTGAGCCGCCGCGCGCGACTGGAAGAGGTCGAACGGGACCTCAAAAAGGTGCAGGAGAGCCATGCAGGCTCGGGCGCGAAGCTCGCGAGCTACGAGCAAGAGGTGCGCCGGCTCAAGACGGACAACGGTAAGCTTGAGAGCAAGAACGGCCTCCTGGAGAGCGAGGTCAAGCGTGTCCAGAACGAGCTGGCGGCAGCGGACCAGGACCACCAGATGACCTGGTTCCGCAACGGGGCCATCGTGCTCGGCGTGGGTTTATTGCTCGGCTTGCTCATCCCGCGCCTATCCATCCCTCGGCGCCGCAATAACGGCTGGTGATCCTCAGGGCGATTTATGGCCGTGGCCGGATAGAAGAGCGGTGCTACTTCAAACCATCATCGAATCCCTGGGGCGACACAAGGGCATCGACGTGCGTATCAACGGCGATCGTCCCCATGACATCCAGGTCCACGACACGCGCTTCTACCGGCGCCTGTTGCGGAGTTACAGCCTGGGCATGGGCGAGGGCTACATGGACGGGCTATGGAGCACCGGGGACCTGGAGGGCCTGTTGAGGCGCTGCCTGCTGCACCCCTTCGAGCGGTCCGGGAACCCGAGCCTCTTGACAGCCATCCAGCACGTGTTTTTCAACATGCAGACGCTCTTGAAGAGCGCGCAGGCGGCCGAGCACCATTACGACATCGGCAACGATCTCTACGAGGCCATGCTCGATCCTTTCATGCAGTACAGCTGCGCCTATTGGAAGGACACCGAGACCCTGGAGGAGGCCCAACGCGCCAAGATGGCGCTCATCGGCCGCAAGCTCCGCTTGCAGCCCGGACTCGCCGTCTTGGACATCGGTTGCGGTTTCGGCGGCCTCATGAAATACATGCGCGACGAGCATGGCGTCCAGGTCACGGGCCTCACGCTCTCCAAAGAACAGCAGCGGTTCGCGGACGAGAGGTTCGGTCTCGACTCCGTGCTGTGGCGCGATTACCGCAAGCTCGATAAACGTTATGAGCACTCCTTCGACCGCGTCGTCTCGGTCGGGATGCTGGAGCATGTGGGGTACAAGAACTACCCCGATTTCTTCCGCTCGGCGCGGCGCTTCCTCAAGGACGACGGCATCTTCGTCCTGCAGACGATCGGCGGCAACGTTTCCGTCACGCGGCCCGATGACTGGGTCGACAAATACATCTTCCCGAACGGCATGACGCCCTCGATCGCGCAGCTCGGCCGGGCCATGGAGGGGCTTTTCGTCATGGAGGACTGGCACAACCTCGGCCCGAGCTACGCGCGTACGCTGGATGCCTGGCACCACCGCTCGCGGGCCTTCTTCCGCGGTACGGACCGCTATCCGCCGCGTTTCCAGCGCATGTGGGAGTTGTACCTGGTGGGCTCCAAGGTGGCGTTCGACCTCCGCTCATCACAGCTCTGGCAACTGGTGTTGAGCCCCCGCGGCGTGCCTGGGGGGGTACCCAGGGTCGATTAGGCCCGTCCCGCAGCGGCGCGGCGTGCGCCGCGCCGCATTTGGATCGCAGGCCGAAGGGCACCGGCAGGGCCGCGGTGTCGCTGCTCGCGGAGCCCGCCTCCCGGCGGCGCCGATGACGCTCAGGACCGGGCCGCCCGGCGTGGCCGGGACATCGCGCCAGACCGGTACCGTATATCGACCCAGAAAGTCTGCCGAACGAATAAAACGACGGGATTAGTTAAGGTACGTTTGCACTATAGTGCATATTTTGGTAGTTTGGGCCCGTGGTCGCCACTCGCCCCGAGCTTTTTGCGGTGCTCCGCCAGTACAACCCGTGGTGGGCGGGTGGGCGTTTTCCGGACTTGCCGGCCTGGCGACGGGCTGTCTTCCGCGAGATCGCCGGCTGGACGGAGAACCCACCGGCAGGGCGGGCGCTGCTGTTGAGCGGCGCGCGACAGGTGGGCAAGACCACGTTGTTTCTGCAGGCGATCGACGATCTGCTCGATCGCGGCATTCCGCCGACGAACATCCTGTATGCCACCTTCGATCACCCCCTGCTGAAGCTCGCCGGACTGGAGGCGCTGTTGCGCATCTGGCGCGAGTTCGAGCCGCGCGCCGCGGGGCCCGAATACCTGTTTCTCGATGAAATCCAAGTAGCGGAGGACTGGCAGACGTGGCTCAAGCATCAGGTGGACTTCGAAAAGGGGCGACGGATCGCCGTCACCGGCTCCGCGACCCCGCTGGTGACCGAGGGGCAGGAGTCGGGGGTGGGCCGATGGCAAACCATCCGGCTGGCGACACTGTCCTTCTACGAGTATCTGCAATTGAGGCACCTGCCCGCGCCGCAGTTGCCTATGGTGGGATCGCTGCGCGAGCTGTTCGAGTGGGACGAGCCGCGGCGCGTGCGCGTCGGAGAAGAGGCGCGGCCGCTGGCGGGGTTGTTTCACGAGTATCTGCTGCGCGGCGGCTTCCCGCAAAGCGCGCTGGTGGAGAGCATCCCACTCGCGCAAAGGTTGCTGCGCGAGGACATCGTCGACAAGGTGCTCAAGCGCGACATGACGGCGCTCTTTGGCGTGCGGCGTGTGCTGGAGCTGGAGCAAGTGTTTCTATACCTCTGCCTGCACGATGGCGGCTTGCTCGATCTGCCGCAGTTGTGCACCAGCCTGGAACTGAAGCGCCCCACCGTGGCGAGCTTTATCGATCTGCTGGAGGCGACCCACCTGATCCACCGGTTGCGGCCGTTCGGCTACGGCAAGCAGATCCTGCGGGCGCGGGCCAAGATCTACCTGGCGGATGCGGCCATCGCTCCGAGCGTGCTGCTCAAGGGCAAGGGATTGCTGGAAGACCCGGACGGGCTGGCGCGCGCGGTAGAGACGGCCTTCTTCAAGCACGTCTTCACGCGCTACTACGCGCGCAGCGTCGGGTTTTCCTATTGGCGGGGCAAGAAAGACCGGGAGGTCGACATCATTGCCGATCTCGACGGGCAGTTGGTACCGTTCGAGGTGAAGTATCGCGCCGCGGCGCACACGAGCGCGCGCGACTTGAAGGGCATGGCGGAGTTCTGCGCCGAGCACCGGGTCGAGCGAGGCTACGTCATCACACGGGAATTCACCGACTTCGGCGTCCTGGCGCCCGGCGGAAGGGAGCCATGGCCGGAGCTGTTGAAGATCCCCGCGCCGCTCGCCTGTTATTGGCTGGGCCGTTCCGAGTGGGAAAGCGCACGGCCGAGGGCGCCGTGATCACCGACATCAACAGCGAAAACCGGCTGGTCCAGCAGACCTTAGCCGAACATCTAGGTGGTTCCCGTGAGTTGTTGCAGCGTCTCGTGGCTCGGGAACCGGCGTTTCTCGAAATTGTAGAACACGTCCCGCCCCCCACGGACTCCTACTCCCTCACTGACCGGCCCGTCCGACGCGACGCGAGCGGTTGCAAAACCCCATTGAGCTTCTTATCCTTTTTGGGGCTTACCCTAAAGCATGAGGCTGGAGGCTCAATATCAATGCCACGCCGGACCGAGCGGGGATCGGCGCCATGTTCCATCGCGGCGCGCACGGCATGAAGGGCGCTAGATCCGGCACGCATGGCCAACGAGACCTTCAAGGACATCGAGAAGCTCGAATCCGACCTCTGGGAGGCTGCGGACCACCTCCGCGCCAACTCCAAGCTCACCTCCAGCGACTACTTCATGCCGGTGCTGGGGGTGATCTTCCTACGGCACGCCGCTAACCGCTTCGCGGCCGCCAGCCGCCAGATCGAGGCAGACCGTGCGAGCGGCAAGATGCCGAAGCGCAAGGTCCTCCCGGCCGACTACCTGCGCCGCCGGGCGCTCTGGCTCCCGGAGCAGGCCCGTTACGACTGGATCATGCAGCAGGCCGCGACGAGCGGCAGCGATCTGCCGAGATCCGTCACCGAGGCCATGAGCGCCATCGAGTCGGCGTTCGAGCCACTTGTGGGGGTCTTGCCGAAGGACTTCGGGATCTTCGAGACCAAGGTGCTGGAAGACCTGATGCGTCTTTTCAACAGCGAGCAGATCAAGCAGGCCACAGGCGACGTCTTCGGCCGCATCTACGAGTACTTCCTCGCCGAGTTCTCGATCCAGAAGGCGCACGACAACGGCGAGTTCTTCACGCCGTCCTCGATCGTCCAGACCATCGTCAACGTCATCGAGCCCGATCACGGCACGGTGTTCGACCCGGCCTCCGGCTCGGGTGGCATGTTCGTGCAGTCGAGCCACTTCATCGAGCACGAGGGCGGCGATACGGCGAAAAAGGTCGTCTTCTATGGTCAGGAGAAGAACCGCGACACCATCCGCATCGCCAAGATGAACCTCGCCGTGCATGGGCTGGAAGGCAAAATCGCCGAGGCCATCACCTACTACCAGGACGAGCACAACCTGCCCGGCAAGTGCGACTTCGTGATGGCCAATCCGCCGTTCAACGTCGATCTCGTCGACGCCGAGCGCATCAAGGGCGACCCACGCCTGCCCTTCGCCCTGCCGGGCGTGAACAAACAGAAGAAAGTCTCGAACGGCAACTACCTCTGGATCTCCTACTTCTGGAGCTACCTGAACCAGAAAGGCCGCGCCGGCTTCGTCATGTCCTCGCAAGCCTCGAACGCCGGGCACGGCGAGAAGGAGGTGCGCCGAAAGATCGTCGAGACCGGCGACGTGGACGTGATGATCTCCATCCGCTCCAATTTCTTCTATACACGCACCGTCCCCTGCGAGCTGTGGTTCTTCGACCGGGCCAAGGGATCTCTCCCCTCGGTCCTGAACACCAAAGTGAGGGGGCCGAACACCGTCCTGATGCTCGACGCGCGCAACGTCTACCGCAAGGTCACACGCAAGATCTACGACTTCTCGCCCGAGCAGATGCAAAACCTCGCGGCGATCGTCTGGCTCTATCGCGGCCAGCGGCAGCGGTTCCTCGGGCTGGTGAAGGACTACCTCGGCCGCGTCTGCGCCGAGAGCGCGGCGGCCCCGGCGACGCTCGCTACCTTCGAGACCCCGCTCTCGGATCTGCGCGGGCGCTTCGATGCACTCGCCAAGGCCGTGGCGAAGCATGTCCGCTTGGAAGCCGAGAAGAAGCTGGCGCTCGCTGATGCCGTGGCCGAGCTGCGCGAGGCGGCCGCGCTCTACGAGGCTGATCGGAAGAAGCTCCTGGCGAACCTGCGCGCCTTCGGCCAGAAGTACGCCAAGGCCCCGCCCGGCGAGAACGCCGCTCAGCACACGGCGCGCAAGGCATTCGACCCCAATGCCGAGGCGATCCGCGGCCTCGTCAAGCAGGTGGACCTACTCTACAAGCTGGCAGCGCGCCTCGCGCAACTAGTCGGTGAATTTGCCGTCATTCCGGCTGGGAAGCCGGAATCCAGTCGCCAGGGACGGCAAACGCCGAATACATCCATGTGTCTGGATTCCGGGCAATCCATGCCCGGAATGACGGAGTATGCTCTCGACCGCCGCGCCACGGCTCGACTGGTGAAGCAGCTCGACGAGGAGCGCAAGGCCGCCGTCGAGCAGTTGAAGCACGCCGTCTACTTCCACCGTCAGGTGGCGTGGCTGCAGGACCGCTTCCCCAAGGCCGAGCTTGGGGCCGTGCCTGGCTTGGTCAAGCTCGTGGACCGCAAGGAGATCGAGGCCGCCGACTGGAGCCTCACTCCCGGCCGCTACGTAGGAGTCGCCCCGCCCGAGGAGGACGAGGACTTCGATTTCGAGCAGACCTTACGCGACATCCACACCGAGCTGGCCGACCTCAACAAGGAGGCGGCCGGGCTGGCGGTGAAGATTCAGGAGAACTTCGAGGAACTCGGGGCATGAAGTTCGCGGAGCCGCGCCCGATCAGGGACTACTGTCTCGGGGTTTATGACGGACCCCATGCGACGCCGAAGGAAGCCGATGATGGTCCGGTGTTCCTTGGCATTAGGAATATCACACACGATGGAGCACTTGACCTATCTGAGATCCGTCACGTCTCAGAGGAAGAGTATCCCCGCTGGACACGACGTGTTACGCCGCAGGCTGGCGACGTGGTGTTTACTTATGAGGCGACACTCCATCGCTACGCGATCATTCCAGACGGCTTTCGAGGATGCCTAGGGCGGCGGGTTGCGCTCGTTCGACCAGATCCGGACCAGGCCGATAGCCGGTATCTGCTCTACTTCTTCCTGTCGCGCGCCTGGCGACAAGTAATCGACAGCAGTGTCATTACGGGTGCAACCGTTGATCGTGTTCCCCTTGAGAAGTTCCCATCGTTCCCGGCCGCGTTGCCACGGCTGCAAGTTCAGCGGCGTATCGCCGACATCCTCTCCGCCTACGACGACCTGATCGAGAACAACCGGCGGCGGATGGCGCTCTTGGAGGAAGCGGCGCGGCAACTCTACCGCGAGTGGTTCGTCCGCCTCCGCTTCCCTGGCCACGGGCACACCCGCATCACCAACGGCGTGCCAGAGAGGTGGGCGCGCATGCCGCTCGGTGACCGGGTGACGCTGAACTACGGCAGGGCACTGAAGGCAGAAGATCGTTCTGAGGGGCCCTGTCCGGTTTACGGATCGAGCGGGATCGTCGGTATGCATGAGAAGGCGCTCGCCGCCTCCCCAGGAATCGTCGTTGGTCGCAAAGGCAACGTTGGCAGCGTCTATTGGTGCCCGAAGGACTACTGGCCAATCGACACGGTGTATTTCATCGACGCCGAGACGAGCACCTTGTGGCTCTACTACGCGCTCCAGCACATGCACTTCATCAGCACAGATGTCGCGGTACCTGGACTAAATAGAGGTTTCGCTTACAGCCGACCGCTGCTGGTACCGGAGCCGCGCATCGTTCGTGAGTTTCTGGCGAAGGCAATGCCGCTACATGAACAGATTGCGAAACTCGATAAGATAAACGAAAGACTCCGCGCCGCCCGCGACTTGTTGCTGCCGCGCCTCATGTCCGGGGAGGTGATCGTATGACCGATCGTTGCGGCAACAGGCCTCCGGGCAAGCGCGTCCCGAGCGGGGAGAGCCGCATGGCCGACGAGTATCAGATTCACTTGAACTTCCTCCCCGTCGGTGGTTGCTTCCCTAACTTTACGGTCTATCGCAAACTCCGAGCCTCGCCGCAGGAGTCCCGGCCCACGTCTGAGAGCATGGAATACCGGTTGCCGCCCATGTCTGGTGCCCTGGACGACTGTCCCTCGTACTGGGTGTCGGTCGATCCGGTCGATGGCTTCGAGCGTTTCGAGGCCGCGCCGAACCTGAACCGGTACTTAACCTGCCGGGTTCTCTTCTGGGCACTTGTTGCAGCTACGCGGCGTGTGCTTCCATCAGGGCAGTTCCACATTCCGGACAACGCCTTCATCGAGCAAGTGTCATTCGTTCAGTGCACCCATGCCGAGGGAGATGAGCGGCTGGAGGTACAGCCATACCACTTGCGTTCGTCGCGCCAATTCGGCTACCTGCTCGATTTCCGTTTCCGTCTACGGGACGGCGTGCCATTCTCCCGCAAGGTGCAACAGCTAAGCCTTAGTCTGGACGGATCGTTCCGCAGAAATTTGGATTACTACGTCGACCGCGATTCGAAGGTCCGCGCATTCCTGGCCAAACGGCAGGATGTTTTTGAGTCCCTACGGCTTCCGGGCACGGACAGCGCGATCCAGTTGGATGGTGATTTCGCCGCCCTTCGCGCTGACCGCCTCAGGACCAAGACTTACGTGTTCGCAGGGAATCGTGAATCGCGAAGCCAGTTCTCCGGCTTGCGTGATTGGGGGCCACTACAGCCCCTACCTGCGCCGCCTCGCCTTCTATTCATCTTTCGCGAGCAGGACCGGCAAGCTGCGCGGATGCTGGCACAGGGGCTCCGGGGCTCCCGCCAGCGCGAGCGATTCAGCTTCCCAGGCTTCCACGCACTCTTCAAATGTGACATCCAAGTCGACAGCAATCCCATCGTTCTTCCTAACCTGCATCAACCCGCGATGGAGACCGCACTGGAGCGGGTCAAGGTGGAGCGGCAATCGCGTCCGAACACGCTCCCGGTGCTGGTGCTGCCAGCGGATGATGATGCTTACGTGATTCACAAGGCGTTGTTTTCACGAGAAGGGATCGCTACTCAAGTCTGCACGCTTCGTATTCTGCAGGATGAGAGTTCGTTGATGTGGGCGGTAGCCAACATCGCGCTGCAAATCTTTTGCAAGGCGGGTGGTTACCCGTGGAAGGTCCGGCCGGCCGCCGCCGAGCGGTCGCTCATCATGGGGATCAGCCAGTCGCACAAGCTCCAGAAGGTCGACGGCGAGACTATCGTCGAGAAGTACTTCGCGTTCTCTGTGATGACGGATAGCAGCGGGCTGTTCCAGAAAATTCAGGTGCTGGGTGAGAGCCACGATCAACCGGATTATCTCACCAAGCTGCGGCAGAACCTCCGCGAGATCCTTAACGAGAGTGCTGGCGCGTTCTCCAGAGTGGTCATTCACACGTCATTCAAGCTTAAACATTTGGAAATCGACGCAATTCAGAAAACAGTACAGGAGGCAGCCAACGCGCCCGATTTAGACGGGTGTCGATTCGCCGTCGTGAAGGTGAATCACAGGTCCCGATTCTTCGGCGTAAACCGGAGCGTCAACAGCCTTGTGCCGTACGAGGCGACGCGGGTAAAGCTTGGGCCTCGCGAGTATTTGGTGTGGTTCGAGGGTATCTTCCCCGACCGCCCTACCGTAACCAAAGCGTTCCCCGGTCCGACCCATCTGCAGATTCTGAGAGTGAGTGATGAAAACGCCATCTCTGACGACTCCCTTTTGCAGGACTTGGTAAACCTGTCCGGCGCCAATTGGAGAGGTTTCAACGCAAAGAGCGCGCCGGTGTCGGTGTTCTATTGCCATCTGGTTGCGGACATGGTTCATGATTTCCACGAGCGCGGATTGCCGCTGCCTGCGGTGAAGGACATTCGCCCGTGGTTCTTGTGAGAATGGCCGCATGAGTAGTCGATCCAAGGACATCATCTTTCTACTTGGTGCGGGCGCCAGTGCGGAGGCGGGCATTCCGACCTCGGCGGAGATGATCCACAAGATCGACCAGCTGCTTACCGTGAATGGGAAATGGAGGCGGTTTCGCGACCTGTATCACCACGTCAAAAGCGCCATTTACTACTCGGCGGGCCTACGGGGGCGATTCAACAGCCAGGTGAGCTACAACATGGAGACCCTGGTAAACACGCTCTACGAGCTAGAAAAGAACGAAGACCATCCTCTGTATCCCTTCATAGCGACGTGGAACTCGCGGTTCGTCGCGCTGGCAGGTCCAGACTTCGGAGGTGTGCGACAATTTCGGCACTTGATCTTGGAGGCTCTAAAGAAGTGGATGTGTCCAGAGGACAGCGCCCAGGCTGACTACTACTATGGACTCGCCACGCTCCAGAAGGACTTGAACTTCCCACTGCCTGTGTTCTCGCTCAATTATGACCTTTGTGTCGAACGGCTGGGAAACCAGGACTTCCGGGTCGAGACGGGATTCGGCGGCTTCGGTAGCAGGCATGTGTGGGACTGGGAACGATTTGAGGATACCGGCCCCAACCCGCTGCCGCAGATCGTGCTCTTCAAGCTGCACGGTTCGATCAATTGGAAACGCGAGGAGGCGACCAAGCAGCTGTTTTCGGTCGAACAGGTCGAGAACATTGATCCAGATCGCATGGAAGTCATCTTTGGGCGAGACTTCAAGCTTGAGGCAGCCGATCCATACCTCTTCTACGCCTACGAATTCCGTCGGTACGCATTGATAGCGAAACTTATCGTTGTCGTGGGCTACGGGTTTGGTGATCCACACATCAACAAGATGCTGACGCAGGGACTGCGCGATGACCCGAATCGCCACATATTCGTCATACGAAAGCAGGAGGGCAACGGCGACGACCTCGCGCGTGAGATCCACACTCAGCTGGAGTTGAGCGAAGCGGAAAGGGGCCAGGTGGTCGTGCGGCCAGAAACGGCCAAGGAATTTCTGGAAACACCTAACCTAGCGGAATTGCTGCGCCAGAAGATACCGAAGGGCGCGGATGCACCGTTTTAAGGAGGTAGAGCGCCGTGCTCACCGACATCAACAACGAAGACCGACCGGTGCAGCAAACCTTCGCCGCACATCTGGAGAAGGCGCTCGGCTGGGAGAGCGTCTACGCCTACAACACCGAGACGCTCGGGCCACACGGGACGCTCGGGCGCACGAACGAGCGCCATGTGGCGCTGGTTGGCGACCTGCTGCTGCCGCGCCTGATGAACGGCGAGTGCGCGGTGGTGAAGCCGCGGCGTTGTCGGCTGGATACAGACGGTGTAGCATCTCGGTCATGAGTACGTTCCTGGAGATCGAGTCCGCCGCGCGCCGTCTTACGGCGGACGAAAGACAACGACTGTTGATCGTGCTCGCTGAGAGCTTGCGTACCGAAGGGCGTTCGCTGCCCTCGCCACGCAGCTTCACGGCCGCTGAGATCAAGGCATGGATCGAGGAGGATGAACGCGATTTGGCCGAATACCGCCACGGGTCGTGAATCTATTCCTCGATGCGAGCGTCGTCCTGGCGGCTTGCGGCAGCTCGGCCGGCGCCTCTCGAGCAGTCTTCGACCGGGCCATCGATCAAGGTTGGAGCCTGCTCACTAGCAACTACGTATTGAGCGAGGTGGCGGTCAACCTGCCGCTGCTCCCCAGTGATGCAGCGGCACAGTGGGCACGGCTGCGCGCGGCTCTGGCCAAAGTTCCGGATGTGTTGACGTTCGAGTGGGCGACGGTCTTTACGCCGGCTAAGGATCGGCCAATCCTCTTTACGGCCGCCGCCTGGGCAAACGTGCTGCTCACCCTGGACCGGCATGATTTCGGTAACTTGCTGGGGCGGCGCCTTCTACGGCTTGGTGATTCTAAAACCAGGCGATTTCCTGAAGCGAGAAGGCGCGAGGGGAAGAATGAGGATCTTCTGAGGTCTTGTCGTCCGTTCAGGATGATGACCGACATTCACAACGAAGACCGACTGGTCAAATAGACCTTCGCGCGGGGACATCGCGGTATGACCGAGACTGACACCGCTCCCTACCCCATCCTACAGATCCAGCCCGACTGGGTGCGGGAGTCGGAGGCGATGGGCAGTAAGGACAAGTTCTGGTATCGGGATGGCGACGGACCGGACTGGCTGTTCAAGTTCCCGCAGCCCAATACCGGGCAGCATTGGTCGGAGAAGATCGCCGCCGAGGTGGCGGACCACTTGGACATCCTGCATGCGCAAGTGGAGTTGGCGGTGTTCCAAGGGGTACGCGGCTCGGCCACGGTATCCTTCGCCCGCGATGGCCGGGAGGTCTACTACGGCAACCAGGTGCTGGCCGGCCATGTGCTAGGCTATGATCCCGGCAAGCAGTTTCGGCAGTCGGATCATACGCTGGACAACATCTTTCTCGCGTTGGAACGGGTTTTCCTGGCGCCGGAGGCCGCTCGGTGGGCCAAGGAACGTTTGGCCGACTATCTGGTGCTGGACGCCTTGATCGGCAACACCGACCGACATCACGAGAACTGGGGCATCCTGCGCAAAAGGACCGAGCGGGGGTGGCAGGGCATGCTGGCGCCGACGTTCGATCATGCCTCGTCACTGGGCCGCGAACTCGTGGATGACAGCGCCGGCAAGTGCCGCCGCAGGTTGCTGGCAGAAGGCCGATTGGCGCAGTATGCGGAGAAGGCGCCCGGTGCGATTTTCTGGCAAGTGACCGACAAGCATGGAATCAGCCCGCTTGAACTGGTACGCCGCGCTGCTGGCTTGCATCCGGAATTATTCGCACCAGCCTTGAAGCGGCTGGATAAGCTGGACCGGGCCAGGCTACACATGATCGTGACGCGGGTGCCCGAGGACTGGATGAGTGAGCTCGCGCGGGATTTTGCCGTGGAGCTGATGTGTTACACCCTGGATCAACTGAATAGGATCACACCATGACCGACAAGACCCTGTTTCTCGCCTGGCAGGACAAGCGCCTGACGCGCGAGTGGTTCCCCGTGGGGCGGCTGGATGTTCGGGCGGACAAGGGAGCTTATCGCTTCTGCTATATCAAGGGCGCCGAGCGTGCCCGTCGCAGTGCCGGTTTTGATGCCTTGATGGATTTTCCGGAATGGGGGAGGACATACGAATCGTCAGTTCTTTTTCCATTATTCATGAACCGGATCATTCCGGCGGGACGACGGGATTTCCCCGAGTACTTGCGAATGTTGGATTTGCCGGAAGGGTCGGAACCCGTGGAGATTCTGGAAGTCGACGGCGGCTATCGGGCCACGGACAGCTTCGAGGTGTTTCCAAAGATCGAGCGCGCGATGGACGGATCGTTTCGTAGCCGGTTTTTCCTGCATGGCTGGCGGTATGTGAACCTGGATGCGCAACGCCGGATCGACGCCCTGAAACCAGGGGAAACACTCTATGTAACCATTGAGCTGACGAATCCCGCTACGCAACTTGCCGTCCAAATCCAGACTGTGGAGTACTACATGATCGGCTGGGCGCCGCGGTACTTGGTCGGCGACCTAGTCCATGCTATCGCCCAGGCGCCTAGTGGGTACGTCGCTAGAGTGGTTAGAGTCAACCCTGCCCCTGCGCCGGCGAAGCAACGTCTTCTGGTGGAGTTGGGCGGTCGCTGGCCGAACTATGAGCCCATGACAATGGGCGATTTCGAGCCGCTACCGCACTGATTGGCTTACAGGCGAATCGGGCCCCAACTTCGGTGGCAGAACGAGTGTCGTCTATAAAACACAGCCCATATCCCGTCTGCCCGATGCCGACATGCAGGCGGCGCCGGCCGCGTTGCTCCGCGCCGCCCGACGTGCCCGGGAGATTGCGCGGCAGACTGGCACCGCCGTGGTGGTGGTGCGCGACGGCAAGCTGGTCGAAGATCGCGAGGCGGCCCCGGAACCGGCTGCCCTAAAGCCGTAGTCGGGCCGACAGGGCATGGCCCTCACCGACATCAACAGCGAAGACCGGCTGGTCCAGCAGACCTTTGCCGAGCATCTGGAGACGGTGCTCGGCTGGGAGAGCGTCTACGCCTACAAGGCGGAGACCTTCGGGCTGAACGGCACGCTCGGTCGCGCGTCGGAGCGGGACGTCGTGCTGGTGCGCTACCTGCGCGCGGCTCTCGCGCGCCTGAATCCGAACATTCCGGCGCCGGCGCGCGAGCAGGCCATCGAGAAGCTGACGCGCATCGATTTCGCCCGCTCGCTCATCCAGCACAACCGCGAGCTCTACGGCTTCATTCGCGGGGGTGTCCCGGTGGAGTGGCGCGATGGCTCCGGCGATACGCGCCACGCGCGGGCGAGGGTGATCGACTTTCGCAACGTCGCGAACAACCGCTTCCTGGCCGTGCGTGAGCTGAGGGTTCAGGGCGTGCGCGTTCCGCACTACAACCGTCGCGCGGATCTGGTGTGCTTCGTCAACGGCCTGCCGCTGGTCTTCATCGAATTGAAGGCCGTGTACCGGAACATCCGCGCGGGTTTCGACCATAACCTGAACGACTACCTCTCCGAGCACAGCATCGCCCACGCCTTCCACCACAACGCCGTTCTCGTCGTGAGCAACGGCGATGCAGCCCGCTACGGCTCGATCACGAGCCACTGGGAACACTTCGTCGCGTGGAAGCGCAACGCGGAGAAGGACACCGGACGCCTCGACGCCGAAGCGCTGCTCGACGGCATGCTGGCCAAGGATCGGCTGCTCGATCTCGTCGGGAACTTCATCCTGTTCGACGACAGCCGGGCCGGGGGCACCCGCAAGATCGTGGCCCGCAACCATCAGGTGCTCGGCGTGAACAACGCGGTCGTCTCGGTCCTGCGGCAGGAGGCGTTGAAGCGGCGGTTCCCCTCGGGCGAGCGCCTGGTCGAATACCGGGTGCCGAGGCCTCTGCTGCTCAAGGTCGCGGAGGCACCCCCGCCGGACTCGGCCTATACCGTATCGCTTGCCTCAGAAGGCGCGGGCGAAGTCGATCTGCCGTTGATGAAGCGGGCGCACGTCGATCTCGGACGGCTGGGGGTGTTCTGGCACACACAGGGCAGCGGCAAGTCCTACTCGATGGCCTTTTTCGCTGAGAAGGTGCGCCGCGTCGTGCCCGGCAACTTCACCTTCCTCGTGATGACCGATCGCGAGGACCTCGATGACCAGATCTGGCGTACGTTCATCGGCTGCGGGGTAACGGATGAAAAGACCCCCCGCGCCGGCTCGGGGAAGGAGCTGCAGGAAATCCTGCGTGAAAATCACCGCTTCGTCTTCAGCCTCATCCACAAGTTCAACCAGCCGGTGACCGAGCCCTACAGCGAGCGGGACGACATCATTGTCATCTCGGACGAGGCGCACCGGACCCAGGCGGGCAAGTTCGCGCGCAACATGCGCCTCGCCTTGCCCAACGCCTCGTTCATCGGGTTCACGGGCACGCCGCTCTTCAAGCACGACGAGCTGACCCGCCGGATCTTCGGCGGCTACATCTCGCGCTACGATTTCAAGCGCTCGGAGGAGGACCAGTCCACGGTCAAGCTGGTGTACGAAAACCGGGGCGAGAAGCTGGGTATCGCGCGGCTCGATCTGAATGACCGGATCGCCGAGGCCGTGGAGAAGGCCGACCTCGACCCGGACCAGGCCGCGCTGCTGGAGAAACTGCTTGGCAGGGACTACGAGGTCATCACCGCCGATGACCGTTTGGACAAGCTGGCCGCCGATTTCGTGGATCACTGCTCCACGCGCTGGCAGACCGGCAAGTCGATGCTCGTGTGCGTCGACAAGATCACCTGCGCGCGCATGTTCCAGCGCATCGAGCCGCGCTGGCAGGCCAAGCTCGACCAGGTCGAGGCGCTGATTCCCGTCAAGGAAGCGGCGCTGGCCGCGACCACCGACCCCGACGTGCGGGAGCGCCTTGCCAGGGACATCGAATCGCTGCACGCTCAGGCGCAGTGGATGGAGAGCACGATCGTCGAGATCGTCATCAGCGAGGCCCAAAACGAGGTACGCGACTTCCAGCAATGGGCCTTCGATATCATCCCGCACCGCATGGTGATGAAGACCGGCTTCCAGACGCCGGACGGTAAGCGGGTGCCGGTCGAGGACGCCTTCAAGGACCCGCAGCATCCTTTCCGCATCGCCATCGTCTGCGCGATGTGGCTCACCGGGTTTGACGTGGAGTGCCTGGCGACGCTGTACATCGACAAGCCGATGAAGGCGCATAACCTGATGCAGGCTATCGCCCGTGCCAACCGCATCTTTCCGGGCAAGGACTGCGGAGTCATCGTCGACTACAACGGCATGCTCAAGAGCTTGCGCGAGGCTCTCGCGCAATACGCCCTCGGGGAAGATGACGAAGGCGATGACGGTGATGACATCGTCGCGCCGATCGCGGAATTGGTGGCGGCTCTGATCCAGGCGATAGAGGCTACGGAGAAGCACCTACTGGGGCTGGATTTCGATGCCACGCGTCTACAAGGCACCAGCGGGTTCGATCGCATCGAGGCGCTGCGCGACGCGGTGGACGCGGTGTACACCTCCGACGAGGCCAAGCGCCGCTTCGAGATCATGGCGCGGCAGGCGTTCATCCGGTTCAAGGCGCTTCTCATGGAACCGAGTGCCCTGGCCTACGCCGAGCGCCACGACAACATCGAGGCCATCTACAAGAAGCTGCAGGACCGGTGCGACACCGCAGACGTGACGGAAGTTCTCAAGGAACTGCACCGCATCGTCAATGAGGCGATCCGCGCCGCGGCGCCCGGTGAGGACCACGCCGAGGGGCTCACCGTGGATCTCAGCCAGATCGATTTCGCGAAGCTGCGCGACGAGTTTGCGAGCAAGGTGCGCCGCAAGCACGCCGCCCTGCAAGACATCCGCGACGTCATCGAGAAGAAGCTGGTGCAGATGCTTGCCCGGAACCCGATGCGGATGGACTTTTACAGGGAATACCAGGAAATTATCGCGGACTACAACCGCGAGAAGGACCGGGTGACGGTCGAGGAGACCTTCGCGCAGCTGGTTGCGCTCGCCTCCGGCCTCGACGCCGAAGAGCGGCGGGCAGCGGCGGAGGGCCTCAGCGACGACGAGCTGGCCCTGTTCGACCTGCTCTTCAGAGAGAGCATCGGCAAGGCCGACCGCGAGCGGCTCAAGCAGGCGAGCCGGGCGTTGCTCGCCTCGCTACGCGATTTGCTGAGACCGATGCACGACTGGACGCAGAACACCGCCACCCAAGCCGAGGTGCAGATGTTCATCCTGGATAATCTATGGCAGTCGCTCCCCCGGCCGCCGTTCTCGGAGGAAGAGACCGAGGCGGTCGCGAGTCGTGTGTATGACTACGTCTGGCAGCGGAGCGCCAGGGGGCGTGACCTGGCGGCGGTTAGTTTTTAGTATCGGCCGAAACGGACGGTACGTCCGAACACCGGGGATCCGGCCCGTTCGCCCTCTCTGCGCTGCGGACGTAGCCCCAATCGCGCTGATTCCGAGATGACTCGACCCGAGGAGGTGTTCTCGGTCGGGGCGACGCCTGTGCGCTGCCTGACGAACATCACCCCGTTGTTATTGACCTGCGCTATTCGCCGGTCTGCAGCAGCAAACCGCGCTCGCGTGCGTGCTCGAAGGCGCGGAGGAAAACGGCTGCACCGCAGATGAGATAGACCACGTTCAGCGCGACCGCCCAGAGGAACATATCCGTGTCGAAGTGCCGATCGAAGAGCACGGCCCTCATGCCCTCGAAGACATGGCTGGTCGGTAGGATCCAGGCGAGGGGTTGCAGCCATTCGGGCAGGGTCGCGATCGGGTAGTAGATCCCGCTTACGGGGGCGAGGGCGAAGATCGAGGCCCAGGCCAGCGACTCCACCCCGAGGCCGTAACGCAAGAGCAGCGCGCAGATCCCGAATCCGATGGCCCAGCCGAAGATGAGGAGGTTGGTGAAGAAGCAGAGGAGCGGGAGGCCCATGTCGAAGATCGAGTAGTGATACAGGGGAATGGCCAGGAGCGCCGCGGTCCCGACGCCGATGAGCGTGCGCACCAGGCTGATGAGGACCAGAGACAGCGCCATCTCGTAGGGCCGCAAGGGGCTCGCGAACAGATGGCCCAGGTGGCGGGCGAACAGCTCCTCCATGAAGATGACCGATACCCCGAGCTGGGCGCGGAACAGGACATCCCACAGGAGCACGGCGGCGATGAGCACACCAGCGGCCTCAGCCACCCACGAGCTGTTGGTCACGAAGAAGCGCGTGACCAGCCCCCAGATCACCATCTGCACGGTCGGCCAGTAGGCCTGCTCCACGATCCTCGGCCAGGAGCCGCGCAGGAGGTACAGATAACGCAAGACCATGGCCCCGATTCGCTGGCCGGAGAACAAGTGTCTTGACACTCCCATCAGCTCGCCATTGCCGCGTTGGCTTCCGGGCCAGCTCTGCTATTCGAAGGTTCCAGATCCGACAGTCAGCCGGGGGCTGGAGGAATACGACACCGAGACGGGCGACGATGTATTCGTACCAGACCTGATCCCATGACTACATGATCGCGTGCAAACGACGCTGACATCTACTCGCCTATCGGGAGCTTCTCCGCGAACCGCGTTCACACCCGGTGACCGTGTCGCGCCCCGGGCCACCGTTGCAGCGGTCCCGGCCGAGTCCGCCGTCGAGCCTGTCTTTGCCGGCCTCTCCAAACAGTCGGTCGTTGCCGGCCCCCCCTGCCAGGGTATCGCGACCCGCCCCTCCGCAGATAATGTCGTTGGCGCCGAGCCCTCGAATGACGTCGTTTCCTCTCAACCCGTGTATGACATCCCGCCTTCGGGTACCGCGGATCGTATCGGGGCCGGAGGTCCCAAAGATCGTGACGGAACGGCCGCGACATGCAACGGTACCGAAGTATCGCGCGAGGGCGAAGGATTGACCGCTCGACCCCGCCGCCACCAGCTTCCCGTCGGGTTGCAGGACCAAGGCCTGGGCGGAGCCGCCGAGATCGGTGCGTACCAGCCCGCGGTCACCAAAGCTCGTATCACGGCCCCCATCGGGATGGTAACGAGCCAGCGCGAAGTTGCCGAACGATCCACCCGCCGCCACCAACTTCCCGTCGGGCTGCCCGCCCAAGGCGAATGCTTCGCCGGATGCGCCGAAGTCGGTAAGAACGAGGCCTGCGTCACCGAAGCCGGTATCGAGGCTCCCATTCGGGTTGTACCGCACCAAGGCGAAATCGGTAAAGGATCCCCCTGCTGCCACCAACTTCCCGTCGGGTTGCAGAAGCAAGGCCCGGGCAGGACCGCCGAAGTCGGTCAGCACGCGCCCATCCCCATCGAAACTGGAATCCAGGGTGCCGTCGGCATGGTAACGCGCGAGGGCAAAGTCCCCGGCGCCGACAAAGCTGATCCTCCCCGCCGCCACCAGCTTCGCGTCGGGTTGCAGGACCAAAGCTTCGACTCCGCTAGAGGCGCCGAAGTCGGTCAGGACCACCCCTCCAATACCGAAGCCGCTATCGAGGCTCCCATCGGGGTGGTAACGCGCCAGCGCGAAGTGGTCGTTGGAAGCCCCCGCCGCCACCAGCTTTCCGTCCGGCTGCACGACCAATGCGAACGCCCCGGCATCTTCACTGCCGCCGCCGAGATCGGTGACCACGAGACCGGCGTTACCGAAGCTGGGATCGAGGCTCCCGTCGGTGTTGTAACGCGCCAGCGCGAAATCATGAGTATTACCGGTAGACCCCGCTGCCACCAGCTTCGCGCCCGGTTGCAGCACCAAAGCCTGGGCCCGGCTAGGGGCGCCGAAATCGGTCAGTACGACGCCTCCATTACCAAAGCTGTTATCGAGGCTCCCATCGGGGTGGTAGCGCGCCAGCGCGAAATTCACGGTGGACCCCCCCGCCGCCACCAGCTTTCCGTCGGGCTGCACGACCAAGGCCGAGGCCCCATCGCCTCCGCCTAAGTCGGTGAGCACGCGCCCGCCGGCAGCGAAGCCAGGGTCGAGGTCCCCGGGGTCGGTCCAGGCGGGAAGGGGCAGTCCCGACAGCAACAAAAACAGCAGCAGCGACCGCTGGCGCGGAAAGCCCGAGACGATGACGTTATTGCGTACGGGTTTGGATCTCATAGCGTTTCCTTCCTACGATCGCCTTGCGTCGGCAGACTGTCCGCCTTAGCGCGGAACTTTCGTCACACTTTAGATGGTGCGTCGTGCTGTCGATGGCGGGCGATGTCCAGGAACACCTCTTCGAGCGTATCACGCCCGTATCGGGCGATGAGGCCCGAGGGCGTCCCGCGATCGACGATCTCGCCCCCGCGCATCATGAGGACCCGGTCGCAGATCCGCTCGACCTCGGTCATGTTGTGGGAGGCGAGCACCAGGGTGGCGCCGGTCTCGCGTTGATAGTCCAGGAGCATCCGCCGTATGCGATCCGCCGTATCCGGGTCGAGCGAGGCCGTGGGCTCGTCCAGGAGCAGGACCTCGGGACGGTTGACCAGGGCCTTGGCGAGCACCACGCGGGTCTTCTGTCCGGCCGAGAGGGTACGGTACTCGCGCTTCATGAGGGACTCGATCTCGATCCGTTGCGCCAGCTCCGCGAGCCTGCCCCGGAGGTTCGGGACGCCATACAGCCGGCCATACACCGTCAGGTTCTCGACGACGGTCAGGCGTTGCGGCAGATCCACGTAGGGCGAGGAGAAATTCATGCGCCCGAGGACCTCGAAGCGATTCCTGAGGAGATCGTGGCCCAGCACCCGGATCGACCCCGCGCTCGGGGTCACGAGCCCGAGCAGCATCGCGAGGGTGGTCGTCTTGCCGGCGCCGTTGGCGCCCAAGAGGGCGCAAATCGACCCCCGCTCAATGGTGAAGCTCACCCCGTGGACGGCGCGTACCTCGCCGAAGCGCTTGGAGACGTGCTGGACCTCGATCGCTGCCGTACTCTCCGTGAGGTCCTTGGATGGGGTGGTAGGCACTACGGGCGGGGATG
>JBQTJM010000185.1:0-1533 GCA_052387115.1 Gammaproteobacteria bacterium
GGAAAACCCTGCGTGCGGGGCTCGAAAGCGCCCGGCACGTAGAGCTTCAATGAGGCCGCGGCGAATCGCCGCGGAAAACTTGACGGGCAGGGGCCCGAAGAAGCCCCCTAGCCCAGCTTCAATGAGGCCGCGGCGAATCGCCGCGGAAAACGCCGTTCCACCGGCGCTCTTAGTCACATCCCCGGTGCTTCAATGAGGCCGCGGCGAATCGCCGCGGAAAACACCGCGGCACACCAGGGCCAGATATCCGTTTACGGTGCTTCAATGAGGCCGCGGCGAATCGCCGCGGAAAACACAGCGGTAATCCTGATGGAATCGACGCTCAAAGCGGCTTCAATGAGGCCGCGGCGAATCGCCGCGGAAAACGTGGTGTCGGCCGTCTCGCCGTCCGCCGAGGTCGCGCTTCAATGAGGCCGCGGCGAATCGCCGCGGAAAACAGTTTGCGCTCGTGGATGCGCGCCAGGATTTGCCCGCTTCAATGAGGCCGCGGCGAATCGCCGCGGAAAACAAGGCCTCGGCGGTCGCGATGGCGCCGGCGGCTGAGCTTCAATGAGGCCGCGGCGAATCGCCGCGGAAAACACGAACAGCCAATCGCTGTCTCGGTCGCAACTTGCCAGCTTCAATGAGGCCGCGGCGAATCGCCGCGGAAAACTGGCCACGGCCGGGATCGCGAATAACGCAATCAGGCTTCAATGAGGCCGCGGCGAATCGCCGCGGAAAACGGCTGGGAGGATGCGGGTTCCAGAGAGCGCCGATCTGCTTCAATGAGGCCGCGGCGAATGGCCGCGGAAAACATCCACACCATGCCGAGCAAGGCGACGCACACGAGAGCTTCAATGAGGCCGCGGCGAATCGCCGCGGAAAACGAGCCAGAATCATTGGGCGTGCATCGCGGGCAATAGCTTCAATGAGGCCGCGGCGAATCGCCGCGGAAAACGTGGAGGCCGCCGTTCTGCAATGCGAGAGCACGCTGGCTTCAATGAGGCCGCGGCGAATTGCCGCGGAAAACCCGCTTGGAAGAGCCATTATGATCTAGGAGAAGTTGCTTCAATGAGGCCGGGGCGAATCGCCGCGGAAAACGAGGCCCGCCCGGCCGAGGAAAACCGGGCGTGCCTAGCTTCAATGAGGCCGCGGCGAATCGCCGCGGAAAACGAGCGATTGAGCAATGCAATTACGGTCGCCGCGGAGCTTCAATGAGGCCGCGGCGAATCGCCGCGGAAAACATCGCGAGCGCGGAGGCGTTCGGCACCGCCCAAGTGCTTCAATGAGGCCGCGGCGAATCGCCGCGGAAAACCGTAATCACCATCTCGCGGATTACGCTGACGAATGGCTTCAATGAGGCCGCGGCGAATCGCCCCGGAACAGACTGTGTGGCTGAACAGTGAACACACTGTATGGATGCTTCAATGAGGCCGCGCCGAATCGCCGCGGAAAACAAGCACATCATCAACGGCGCGAAAATAAACTAGGAGATTCAAGGATGCCGGGGGGAATCGACGCGGAAAAAAGTAGCCGCGGGCTGTCCCGTGGGCC
>JBQTJM010000186.1:0-21512 GCA_052387115.1 Gammaproteobacteria bacterium
TCGGCGAGACCCATCGGGCGCGGTGTTTTCTGTACGATTAGCAAGAGCCTGGAGCCGTAACCCGGCGCGACCCACCGGGACCGCGTCAACTGAGCGCATCTGCCCCGCCGCGGACCACTTTCTGACCCGCCAATCGATGAACCGGCCGAAGGCGATGTCCGCCCCGCGTGCCTCTCGGCCATCCCAATCTCGTGCAGCACGACCAAGGCCCTTGGGCTGCACCAACTTCAGACCTCCTGATCTCACTGATTATGCGATGAGACCAGTTCGTAGACGAGGCGCAGCTCGGTGCCTGGAAAGAGCAGCTCGGTACGGTTGAGCTCGGCGCATAGATGGCGGACGGCGTCATCGGAGCTTTGGTTGGCGAGTGGATGTAAGCGGACCGTAAGCGTCTTGTCCTGGGCATTGGGCAAGAGGTCGATCTCCGAGCTGTAGACGGCGCGGAGCAAACTGCGCGCATCGTCATAGCGGGCCATCTTTTCGCGCAGGGTTTGCGCCATCGCCGTCTCGGCGCGGTAGGCGATCATCTTGATGGTATCGATGAAGTGCTTGCTTTGCGTGCTCAAGCGTTTGAAGCGTTCTTCTTCGGGCAGCTCATAGAAGGGGATATGCCGTTGGGTGGCCTTACGCGCGGCCTTGAGCGCCGCGACCTCCTCTTGGAGCGCTGCAATGCTGTCCTGGAGCTCGGCTTTGCGCCGCTCGAAGGTCTCTACCTTGAGCGGCTCGATCTCGCCTTCTAAGTTCAGTGCGCCGAATTCCGCCCGCTTGCGGTTGAGGATCCCGAGCCTCTTGCGCACCTGTCCATCGAGGGTGCGGTAGGCGGGGTTGACGACCCGGGTCGTCTCAGGAATGGTCTCGGTGCGGTAGTCGACCAAGCTATCGAGGCTGTAGTGTTGGCGCATGTAGCGGAAGAAGTTCTCCTGAGACCATCGGGAGAACACCGCCCCGGCCAGGCGCGCCGTTTCGCTACGATAGTCCGTGGACAGGATCGCCGTTTGATGGCCCGTGTCGGTGAGCTTGCGGATCTCGCGTACCCACACCTGGCCCCCGAGAAAGGTCCCCCGCTCGGCAAGCTTCATCGTCACGGGCTCTCCGTTCGGCAGTCTTCCCTGCCCGAGCACGAACTCCTCCACGGGCCAATCCTCGCCGGGGTGTTTGTGGTAGGTGAGACAGGCAATGCGCTTTTCCTTCATCCGGGCGAGGAAGGCCGGGCTGTACCCTTCCCGATCGAAGACCACGGTGAAACGATGGAGCAGCGGATCGGCAGCCAATTCCTCAGGGCTTTGCTCTCGCGGCAGGTCCCGTTCGAGGCGCGGGATGATCTCCTGCTCCAGGACCTGCAAGAGCCCCGGATCGACGGCTTGACTCACCACGAAGAACGGCTGGCCATCCATCGCGTTGACCCAGTAGTCGGCGGTGGCCCGTAGACACAGCCGCTCGCGCGCCACGTAGTGCTTGGGTAGACGCGTCTGAGATCCGTGGTAGACCCGGACGTGGCCATCGACGTATAGGACGGCGGCTTCCTCCGGCACCGCCGCCATCCACTCCGTGCAGAGGCTCGCACTCCACTCGAAGGCCTGCCCTTGCAGGGCCAAGTGCTTGAGCTTGGCGCGGAGCGTCCGCACCTCGGGGATCCGGTCGAGCCCCAGGAGCTTTCCCCATTCCCCCGGCGCACAATAGCGCAGGGCCTCGATGGATTTGAGGCGTGCGAGCGCCAGGAAGGCCAAGAGCAGAAAGATCGTCTCGAGCCCGTAGAACCCCGGGGGTAACTGGAAGTACTGGCCGGCATGGCGCAGGAGCCCACAGACCAAGAGCGCCGGCAGGGCCAGCAGAACGCCGCCTTTGGGGGAGGTCGAGGGCGTCCTCGAAGCGCGGGGCCATCGCCCCGAGTTGTCCGAGGCTCGCCGCGAGCCGCTCCAGCGTCGCCGTCGCCCCGCGGCCCATCGGCGCCGCGCAATCGATCTCGGCGCGGGCGCTTTTGGTGCTCGGGGTTAGCGCCGGGGAAGCGGGGCTGAGTTCTTTTTTTTAGCGGGAACACGGATCCTGCCCGCGCGCACCGCCTTGTGGAGCGTGTCACGCTTCAACCCGAGCCGCTCCGCGATCTCGGCTTCACTCATGCCGGCATTGAGGAACTCCTCGATCTCGGCCACCACCGGCTCGATCAAGACCGCTGGCCCGCGCGGGGAGCGCGGGGCATAGAAGCCAGCAGGTCCCTTCTCTCGATACCGCTTCACGGAACGCTTCACACTGATGGTCGTTACCCCGAAGGCCCGCACAATGTCGGCTTGCTTGGCATTGCCGTTCACACAGAATTGACTGGTGATCATCCGGAAGGTCGCCTTGTCGTTCTCCTCGTGAATGAACACCGGCATGTGCCCGTTGAAATACGTCACCCGGCCGTTCTCCTTCATAAAGGCCAGCTCCAGGGTGATGTGGGTGACGCCTTGGGGGAAGAGCGGCAAGTGGCGTTGTGGCATTGAGGCGACCTCTCGGAGCGGTCCTACGGGCGTGTGACGAGCGAGGAGGTGACCCGGCACGCTCCTCAACTCCGGATCATTTCAGAATCCAGACCGGCCCGCCAGCCACCCAGGACCGACGCGCCTACTCCGTTCCTAACCGCTTGATCAATCCCTTGCTTTGCCGCTACCGAACGCCAAAGGATGGGTCTGTGAGATCAGGAGGTCTGAACTTTGGTAAATAGTTCAACACATTCGCGCTCTTGAAGCCACGTTCCTCACGGGTGTCGGGAAACCCCTACCGCAGCGCCCCTCGACCCCCAGCGCCCCATCGCCCACCGCCAACGCGGGTGCCTCCACCCCCGCCTCTTGAGGTCTAACAGCACCTCCCGCTACGACTCGGTAGACTCCCGCACCCCGTGCTCGATGGCGCGGAAGCGCTTCTCCGCGCGCGCGTTCACCCCGATGACGACCGGAAGACACCACAGCATCTCCTCGGCCCGAAGTGCGGAGTAAACCGCCCAGACGTAGACCCAGCGCTCCGGACCCAGGGGAGTGTGGCACGCTCTCATACAGAGCGAGAGCTGCATCACAAATTCCCGGATCGAAAGTGTTGACTCGACGACGAAGGTGGGTGAGATAATTCCGACGCGTTGCGTTGTTCCACCGGGCAGTGGTGCGCGCTTGCCGATCCGGATGCGTCGGACGTACTTTCGAGAAGACCTCGCGGTTTCTAGGAGGATTACGATGATGAATGTCATTCATGTTGCACTCGAATCGCTAGGTGCGCGCTCCTGGCGCAGCACGCACGGGGACTCGCCATGGCGTCGGTCACGAGCCTGGCGCTCGTCGGCTGCTTCGCGGATGATGGGGCTGAACGAGGGGAGGCAGAGTATACGAACGAGACGAACACGGGCGAGTCGGAAGCCGCACCACCTACAACTCCAATGGCGTAACGGTATCGGAAAAGGACAGGCTCATCTCGTGCTCGCTCTGGTCCTTGGGGTGTCTGCCTTTTGCTGCGGCCCGGATGCGGTGGCGGAGATCTTCAAGTATGTCGACAAGGACGGCCAGGTATTCTTGACCGATCGGCCGGATCGGCCCGACTACAAGCTCCTCGTTCGGACCTCGAAAGGCTTGAGCGCGAGCATAGTCCGGGACCTGCCAATCAAGGCCAACTGGCATATGGGCAAAAGGCTCGGGGGGCCCCTCGTCGATTGTGGCGGTTCACATGGCTACGTGCGACGCAGCGCAGCACAAAGGGATGCATGTCGGGAGTGGCTTAAAGCCCGTGGATACACGCACATCTTTGCCACTCCGGTAGGTTCGGATTTTGACTTCTATAGAAGAACGGGGACCTTCTCCAACACACCTTGCACAGGAGTCGGATGTATCCTCCCATCATCGGGACGGGTAGGCTTCAAGAGGCTTCTCGACGAGGCCATCGGGGATGGGATAGCCGTGATCGTTTTCCTCACAAAGGACGACTCACCGGGTACGAGGCTAATTCCGGACTGGGTCAACCAAGATACGGTTGGTCCTGCTACAACTCTGAGTAATAATTTCAAAGCATTCATACGGCACATCAATCCTTCAGTAAGTAGCTGGATCCTGGGGTTGGAGAGCAACGAGTATTGGAAGCCCTGCCCCCCCGTTGGCCGTATTGGTCGCACCTCATGCATCAATGCTACTAATGACGCAAGCGAATCCCATCGAGACTCCAACCGCATAGGTCTATGGCTAAAAAGCCAAGTCGGCTCCAAGAAAATCGCCACCCATTCGGTTCCGGGTTTTTGCAAGGGAGACCTCTGCTCCAGCGAGGGCACGTGGCACCAGTGCGCCGGCAGGAGCTGGTGTAGTACTTTGCCTTGCAGACCGGTTTCGCCAACCCCGCAACTGTCGGCACAGCGCCCTATTGGTCCGTGGCTTTTTGGACGACACGAGCCAGATCACAGTCGGGCAAGACCGTCGTAACCATGGAGTACCATAACGGCAGTAACGAGGCCACCGCCAGAACCAAGGGCAATGCAGCAGTGAATGCACAGTCCGCTGGCTATGGAGACGGAGGTGGATGAACTTGACGCTGAAGCAGTAGGGGCACGCAGCGTGCGGCATCGAGTTGTCTCGTGCTGCTATTGCTTCGATTTCATCGAACAGGCTTTGTCAGGAACGGCGCGGTAGCTTCTTCGAGGTCCGCGGCTGCGACACCCAGGGCGAGTCGGCGTCGAGGAAGCGCCACGGCTTTTTCGCCCAAACACCGGCGTAGTCGACGCCGATGCGCGGCGTGGTGACGATGTGCACCTTTTTGCGGTTGCGCCGCTCGATCCACACCAGCGCGCCATTGACCAGATCTTCGCCGCTGTGCGCGCGGTTGATGCGGAGTGCGCGGCACAACTTGCCGGGCCCGTCGGTGCCTCCTTCCAGCGGCGGCACCGGTTCGACGGCGCGGATGAGCACCGCGGCCGGCGAATCCTTCGGCTCGGTGACGACGTTGAAGCAGTCGTACATGCCGTAGATCAGAAAGACGTAGGCGTGACCGGGCGGACCGTACAAGGTCTCGGCGCGCCGGGTGCGGCCGAAGCGCGCGTGACAGGCCCCGTCCTCTTCGTGCACGTAGGCCTCGACCTCGACGATGCGGCCGGCACGCTCGTCGTGCACGAGGTAGAGGCCGAGCAGACCGGGTGCCACCTCGAGACAGGGACGCGCGAAGAAGGCACGCGTGAGGCGGGGCACGCGGTTCGCCTCAGCCGAGGAGCAGGCGCGGCTTGTCGATGCGATCGCAGGTCATCAACCTCTTGAAGGACCTCCAGGCGCGGCTCGGGCTGGCCTGTCTCTTCATCACCCCCCGCCACCCTCCTCCGGTTGCCATTTCCACCCGCGCTGCCCCAAAAGCCATGCCGCAGTGTCGCGAGGCCAGCGCGTTCGGCGACACGCATCGGGCGCGGTGTTCTGCACGATTAGCTTAGCAGAAGCCTGGCGGAGCCGTAAGCCGGCGCGGAGTCGGATTGGCCCACGGGCGAACGATCATGAACTACTACGAGCTGTTCAACGGCATCCTGAATCCGAAGCAGCTTGAAGGATTGCGGTTGCTGGTCACACCCTTCCCGCAGCAGCGATTCAACCAGACCGAGGACCGTCGTACCGAGGCGCCGAGTAGAGGGAGAGGGGTGGTCTGTTTCGAGTGCCACGCGAATGGCCACACCAACGCCAGCACCCACTTGGTGGGCGACATCCGACCTCAGGAGTTTCGCCATCGCATCGACACGCCGTCTTTGCGCGGGGTCAATATCCAGCGGCTGTTCGGCTCGTAGCGCGCTTTGAAAAGCGTGGAGGACTTCACCGAGTTCGAGCAACGTGCCGCCTACTTCGACGGCGATCCGGTGATCGCGCAGAAGAAGGGCGTGAACGTTCTCGATCGCGGCAGCCAGGTCCACGCCATGGCAGAGCTCCAGGAGCTCCTGGACTTTCCACCGGCCCCGAAGCTCGACGTTTTCGGCAAGTTGGACGCGGCGAAGGCCAGCGAGTCGGAGCTGCGCGGCCAGAAGGTTTTCTTCGGTAACGGCCAGTGTTCCGCCTGCCACGCTGCGCCCTATTACACGGACAACCTCATGCACAACCTGAAGGTGGAACGGTTCTACGAACCGCACATGATCAATGGCCGGATGGCCTCGGCCGATGGCCCCATCAAGACCTTCCCCTTGCGCGGAATCAAGGACTCGCCGACCTACCTGCATGATGGGCGGCTGCTCACGCTGGACGACACGGTAGAATTCTTCAACCTGATCCTCGAGCTGAAACTCGGCGAAGAGGACAAGAAAGACCTCGTGGCTTTCATGCGCCGACTTTGAGAGAGATTATGCGGCATGCACGGCGTATCTCCGTCGGGGCTGGTTCGCCGCGAGCCGGACAGGACCCCGGGGCCGGTCCAAACGTCAAGACCACCAACGGGGTGGCTTGTGTCGTGTTTTCATCCACAGTCTTAACCCACCATAACGGAGGCGTTTATGAAGAGATCCCATCTACTTTTACCCGTGATCGGCGGCTTGATGGCCACCGGTGTGCAGGCCGCCGACCCGGAGTTCAAGAACGAATGCACCATGGGACTGGCGATGAAGAAGCACATCCCTACGGAGTGCTCGGTGATGTGGAAGTCCGAAAACGGCAAGACGTATTGCTTCGGGAACGAAGAGGCCAAGTCCGAGTTCCTCAAGGACAAGGAAGGGAACCTCAACAAGGCGGAGGTCTTCTGGTCGCGGCCGGAGGCGCATTGATCCGGTTCGCGTTGCAGCGCCGTTGGGCACCCCCCGTGGGTGCCCTGACGAGCACCCGGAAGCGCATTGCCGGTAAGGCCGCAGTGCCGTGGGGGCACCCCACCGTGGGTGCCTCGACGATCTCGACGGCCCTCTGGGCCCCTATGTGCTTGAACCCGCTGTGAAGGAAGGGAGCGAGTCTTGCATTTCAGGCTCGTCAGCGGTGCTTGGGGTGGCGAGCGCCGTGTTTTCGTGTATGCTGCTAGGACATCGACGGAGGGTTCTATGAAACGATTTGACCTACTTTGCGCTGCCGTCCTTGGCGTGATCGCGTTGGCTGCCCAGGCCGCCGAGGCGGAGTTCAACAAGGAATGCGCCATGGGGCTGGCGATGAATAAGCACGTTCCGACCGACTGCTCGGTTACCTGGACCGCTGACAACGGCAAGGTCTATTGCTTTTCAAGCGAGGATGCCAGGGCCGAGTTTCTGAAAACGCCGGAGATCCATATCGCCGGGGCCGAGACCTTCTGGTCGCCATAGGCACATCCATACTGCAAGGCGCGTAGCCTCGGGCCCTTTCGCCGGCCTGACAAGCGGGAGCTAGATCCCGAGGCGCTTGCGCTTGCGCCAGAAGGTCGCGCGGCTCATCCCCGCGAGCTTCGTAGCGCGATGGATCTCGCCGCCGCTGTCCTGCAAGGCGGGGCGTGTCCGCTCGGCGTCGTGTTTGGGCGCCAGATTTACGGCGTGCTAGGCCGGCGCCACCGAGCGCGGCTCGCGAAACTCGGGGGTAGCTCAGGCAGGTGCAGCTCCGACGTACCGTCCTGCCCCGATCATCAAAGGAGGCCACCATGGGTAAACAACCGTTTCTCACCGACGTCAACACCCTGCGTGAGCGCGCCCGGCGGCACATCGAGCAGGGCGCCGTCACGGCCGGCTACAAGGCCGATCGCGGCGCCGTATTGAAGCTCCTCAACGAGGCGCTTGCCACCGAGATCGTCTGCGTACTACGGTACAAGCGCCATTATTTCATGGCCTCGGGCATCAACGCCCAAGGGGTCGCAGCGGAGTTCCTCCAGCACGCCAACGAAGAGCAGGCGCATGCCGATCAGATCGCCGCGCGCATCGTGCAGCTCGGCGGGGAGCCCGACTTTTCGCCCGATGGTCTTCTCAGCCGCAGCCACTCCGAGTACGTCGAGGGCACCTCGCTCGTGGCGATGATCCAGGAGGATCTGGTCGCCGAGCGCGTCGCCATCGACAGCTATCGCGAGATGATCGCTTATCTCGGGAACGACGACCCAACCACGCGCCGCATGCTGGAAGGGATCCTGGCAATGGAAGAGGAGCACGCCGACGACCTGGTGAGCTTGCTGGAGGAGCTGGGCGGCTAGACTTTCCCGCGCCAACGGGAAGCGAGTGAGCCGGCGTTCCACGCACTAACAGTTCCGGTTGGCGTTCGACCGGCGGCTGGGCGGTTCGTACCCCCTACCTTTTCCCAGAAGCCAGCGCCCCTTCAACCGTGCGCGGTCATTCGGTTAGATCCGCCCCCCGGGGCAGTGGTCCGGCGAGCCTCAAGGTCTTCGGGGGTCCGGGGCGCCATTCCGAACCGGAGGGCAGGGCGGCCTGGTGATCGAACACCCAGGTGACGATGTCGCGCAGGACCACTTCGGCCCCCAGATCGCGGGTCAGCATGTGATAGCCCTGGGGATAGAACGCCGCGCGCCAGCCCGCCGGCACGCGATGCGGCAGTAACCCGACCAGGGTGTCGAACGACCGCTGGGGGATCAGCTGATCATGGGCGCCGTAGAGGATGAGGCTCGGCAGCGTGAGGCGAGGCAAGGCGCCCAGGGCGGTATCCATGAGGTCCACGAGCCCCGCCACGGCATCGACACGGGTGGCCTTGATGACCAGCGGATCACGGGACAGCCGCCACAAGGCGTCGTCGTTGCTGGACGCGCGGATCTTGAGCCCACGGCCGGCCAACTGGAGCGAAGGCCAGGTCCGCAGCAACAACCACAGCGAGCCCCGAATAAAGGGGTTCATCAACTTGCGTCCCCACACCGCCGGCGCGATCAGGACCACGCCGTCCACGGCGGCCCGATAGGTCCCCGTGACGCTGGCGATGGCCACCGCGCCGCCCATGCTCTCTCCGAGCAGGTATACGGGCAGACCTGGATACGCTCGCCTCAGCAAGCGGCTGAGCTCTGCGGCGTCCCGCGCCATGGGCTCGGTCCCGGCCCAGAGCCCACGATGGGACGTTGCCCCGAACCCACGCTGGTCGTAGGCATAGGTGGCGATGCCGTGCAGGGCGAGATAAGGGCCGACGGCGGTGAAAGAATCCCGGTAGTCGTTGAAGCCGTGCAGCGCCAGGACGACCGCGCGCGGCGGATCCGGCGGCTGCCACGACTGGATGGGCAGGACATAGCCGTCGGCCATGACGGCGTGCGTGGCATCGAGCGCGGGCTCATGGGCCTCGGACCCGAGCGGGACCTGCAGCGGTCGCGCGCAGGAAAGGAGTGCCGAGAGAGCGAAGACCCAGGAGAGGCGGGAAATAGGGGTCAGACTAATCTTTATTCCACCGAAACAGCCGCCGCAGCGCAGCATATCAACGGTCGTCAATAGATTTATCAGTCTGGCCCCTATTTCAGTCACTGCTGGCGCGAGACGGCAATATTATACCCCTGCGGGCTCACCCATCGAACCCGTGGTCCAGTGGGGTCACACCACTGCCAAACCCCGGTGCACGGCGGATCGCCTCGAAGACATAACCGCGCGCCCGCCGCACCGCATCTTCGATCCCCATCCCCTGGGCGAGACCGGTGGCGATCGCAGAGGCCAGGGTGCAACCGGTCCCGTGCAGAGAAATACGGGTCAGACTGATATTTATTGACGACCGTTGACACGCTGCGGCGGCTGTTTCTGAGGAATAAATATCAGTCTGACCCCTATTGCGCCCGAGGCGCGCGTGCTCGAAGATCTCTGTCCCTGTGGGAGCAACCAGGACATCGCGCACTGTGGCACCGGGCAAGTGTCCACCTTTGACCAGGACTGCCGCGGGTCCCAAAGATAGGAGCCTCCGCCCCGCGGCGATCATGGCGTCGCAGCTATCGATGCGCATCCCAGTGAGGGCCTCGGCCTCGGGGACGTTGGGGGTCAAGAGGGTCACACGGGGAAACAGCCGTGCCGCGAGGATCCGCACCGCATCCGGGTCGAGCAACGGCGTGCCCTCGTGTGCCCGCATCACCGGATCCGTCACCACCGGGATGCCTCTCGCCTTCTCATCTAACACCGCACACACCGCGTCGATCACGGCCCCGTCGCACAGCATGCCGGTCTTGATGCAATCGGCACCGATATCATCCAGGACCGCGCTCATCTGCTTCGCCACGAACGCCGCCGGGATAGGCAGGACAGCGATCACACCCAGGGTATTCTGGGCCGTGAGCGCCGTGATCGCGGTGGCGGCGTAGCCACCGAGCGCGGTGACGGTCTTGATGTCGGCCTGGACCCCGGCCCCGCCGCCCGAATCGGACCCCGCGATGACGAGCACTCGGCCGTTCATTTCTCTAGCGATCTGAAATAGTGAACTAGGGGTCAGACTGATATTTATAACACCGAAACACTCGCCGCAGCTTAGCACGGGTCGTCAATAAATATCAGTCTGACCCCTATTTCAACCGCCCCTGAACTGCGGCGAGGAAGCCGCGCAGGATGCTGAGCTCGTTCTGGTCGAGCCGGGCGCGGTTGAACAGGCGTTTCAGACGGTGCATCAGCCGGCCCGGCTTCGCCCGGTCCAGGAACCCGACCGCCACCAGGGTCTCTTCCAGGTGGGCATAGAGCTGCCCGAGCTCCTCGGCGGTGGCGGAACGCGCCTCCGGTCGGTGGCTCATCGGCCCCGCGTCCAGGGCGGCCTGCCGGACCTCGTAGGCCATGAGCTGGACCGCGGCCGCGAGGTTCAGCGAGCTGAAATCCGGTACCGTGGGGATGCACACCATGAGCTGGCAGCTCTCGATCTCGGTATTGGCGAGACCGGAATGCTCCGGCCCGAACACCAGGGCCACCTCCCCGTGCCGGGCGGCGTCGAGGACCTGGGCTGCCGCCGCGCGCGGGCCGGCCTCGGGCCAGGCGATGCCGCGCCGCCGGGCGCTCGTGCCGACGACCAGGCCGGAACCCGCTAAGGCCTCGGGCAAAGACTCATTCACGCCGGCATGATATAAAACGTCGTCGGCCCCCGCGGCCATGGCCGTGGCCTCGGCCGAGGGGAAGCGGCTCGGGGCGACCAGGCACAGGCGCGTGAGGCCCATGGTCTTCATTGCTCGGGCACACGCCCCGATGTTGCCGGGGTGGGTCGGCCGAACCAGGACGACCCGCACCCTCGACAAGGGCCCCGGCCCGATCGACACCGCACCCGCGGAATTACTCAGAGACACTATGCACCCGATGCTCAACATCGCCGTCCGTGCCGCGCGCCGCGGTGGGGACATTATCGTGAGGCACGTCGATCGAGTGCAAGGGCTGAAGGTCGACACCAAGAGCCGCCACGACTATGTGAGCGAGGTGGACAGGCTGGTCGAGGCGGCCATCATCGACACCTTGCGCAAGGCCTACCCGGCCCACGGCATCCTCGCCGAGGAGAGCGGCCTAGAGGGTCCCGAGGACTGCCTGTGGGTCATCGACCCGCTCGACGGGACCACCAACTTCCTGCACGGCTTTCCGCAGTTCGCGGTGTCCATCGCCTTCAAGCGTAAGGGCGTCTTGGAGCAGGCGGTGGTCTATGACCCCTTGCGCGGGGAGCTTTTCACCGCCACCCGCGGCGCGGGCGCTATGCTCAACGACCGCCGGATCCGGGTGAGCAACCGCGCCGGCCTCGAGGGCGCCCTCATCGGCACCGGTTTCCCGTTTCGCGGCCTGGAGCGCCTCGACGCCTACCTCGCGGCCCTCAAGGCCGTGATCCCCCTCTGCGCGGGGATCCGGCGGGCCGGCGCCGCGGCCCTGGACCTGGCCTATGTGGCCTCCGGGAGGCTCGATGGGTTCTGGGAGATCGGGCTCAAGGAATGGGACATGGCGGCCGGCGCGCTCCTGATCCTGGAGGCCGGCGGCTTCGTCAGCGACGAGCTCGATCGCTACGACTATCTCACGAGCGGCAACATCGTCGCGGGCAACCCCCGGGTGCACCGTGACCTCTTGAAAACCCTCGACCCCTTCCGGATGCATTCAAGCATTCCCACCCAGGACCGCTAAGAGCAACGCATCGAACGGTTCCCCGCGAAAGGACTCGCAGGAAGCCACGGTGCAGGTAGGGATGCTCCCTGTCCAGGGATGGACCCCCACCACCCTTCCGGGTACTGCCCTTCTCCCTCCACCCCGCGATCCACCGAGATCCCACGATTCCACCCAACCCGAGCACGTGACCGGCCGCGCCTTGGCCCGCCGCGCGAGATCCGCCCCCCGGCTAGCCCGATCGCGTGCCCTCGGCGGCGATGCACGCGCGCCATGTGCGGCTGCGGCCCAGGATGGCTTGCACATCGAGCGTCGTGAAGCCCCGCGCCGCGAGCAACCGCCGCCCGGCGACCCACACATCGGTCACGCACTCCCGACCGGCGGCATAGACGATCTGGGAGATGGGGTCGTAAACCGGCTCGGTATCGATGCCGCCGAGGTCGATGGCCACCAGGTCGGCGGCCTTGCCCGGCAGGAGCGAGCCGATGAGGTCCTCCATTCCCAGCGCCCGGGCGCCGGCCAGGGTAGCCATGTGCAGGGCCCGCGCTGCCGGGACGGCGCGCGCCTCGCCGGCCTGGGCCTTGGCGAGCAAGGCCGCAGTACGCATCTCGTTCAACAGGTCCAGGCGGTTGTTGCTGGCCGCGCCATTGGTGCCGAGCGCGACGTTCACCCCGGCGGCCTGCAAGGCGTGCACGGGACAGAAGCCGCTCGCGAGCTTCAGGTTCGAGCTCGGGCAGTGGATCACGTGCACGCCGTGCTCGGCGACCACGGCGATGTCGCGCGCGTCGAGCGCGGTCATGTGAACCGCTTGCAGGCGAGGGGACAGGAGCCCGAGCCGCTTCAGGCGTTGGAGCGGCCGCTCGCCGCTCGCCGCGAGCGCCTCATCGACCTCGCGGGCGGTCTCGTGGAGGTGCATCTGGATGGGGACATCGAGCTCCTCGGCGAGCGCCGACACCCTTTGCAATGCAGCGTCCGAGACCGTGTAGGGTGCGTGCGGGGCGAAGGCCGTGCGCACCAGGGGATGGCCGCGATAGGCATCGTAGACCGCCGTGCCCTTGCTGAAGTATTCGTCGGTGTCTTGCGCCCAGGGGGTCGGGAACTCAATGACGATGAGCCCGGCCGTGATCCGCATGCCGATCTCGGCCGCCACCGCCGCACCCTCGTCGGGGAAGAAGAACATGTCGTTGAAACAAGTCGTGCCGCCTGCGATCATCTCCGCGATCGCATGCCGCATCCCGTCGCGCACGAACTCCGGGTCCACGAAACGGCGCTCGGCAGGCCAGATGTGATGCTCGAGCCAGTCCATGAGCGCCAGATCGTCGGCCAACCCGCGGAACAGGACCATGGCGGCATGGACATGGGCATTCACCAGTCCCGGGATCAGGGCATGGCGATCCAGGATCTGTACCTCGCGGGCTCGATAGCGCGCCTCGGCCCCTGCGCTCGGCAGGACGTCCACGATCCGGCCACCATGGACCGCGACCGCATGGCCGGGGTAGACCGCGCCCTCGGGCTCGACGGGGATGACCCAGCAAGCGTGCAGGAGGAGGTCGATGGGCGTGGCCATATATATGAGAAGGGCTCGATCAGAAGGGCCCTGGCTGAGTCCAGATTCTATAGGAACCACCGGAGATCTCGCGAGGGCATGAGCACCAACCGACACGAGACGGTACCCGACCGGGTACGGGCGCTCGTCTGGCGAGAGGGGGGGCTCGGGCTCCTCGACCAGCGCCTCTTGCCTCAGCGCCTCGAGTACCTGTGGCTATCGAAACCCGCCGAGCTCGCGGACGCGATCCGCCGGATGGTCGTGCGCGGGGCGCCGGCCATCGGTATCGCCGCGGCCTATGGCGTCGTGCTTGCCGCACGCGCGGCCTATGCCCAGAGCGGGGAGCGCTGGCGAGAGGACCTCGGCACCGATCTGGAAGCATTGCGCGCGGCCCGGCCCACGGCCGTGAACCTCGCTTGGGCCATCGATCGCATGGAGACGCGGTTCGACGTGCAAAGCGGAGATCCGGAACCGGGTCTGCTCGCCGAGGCGCAGGCGATCCACGCCGAGGACATCGCCGCCAACCGACGCATGGGCGAGCTGGGCGCCGCATTCCTCGGGGCAGGCTCGCGCGCTATGACCCACTGCAACGCCGGCTCGCTCGCGACCGGGGGTTTCGGCACGGCCCTCGGGGTCATCCGCAGCGCCTGGGCAAACGGTGCGTTGGTCAAGGTCTATGCCGGCGAGACCCGACCGTGGTTGCAAGGGGCGCGACTCACCGCTTGGGAATTGCGCGAGGACGGCGTGCTGGCGACCCTCCTCGCGGACGGCGCGGCGGCCGACCTCATGCGCCGGAGGCTCATCGATTGGGTGATCGTCGGGGCCGATCGGATCGCGGCCAACGGCGATGTCGCCAACAAGATCGGGACCTATGGCCTGGCGCTCGCCGCTCGCGCCCATGGGGTACGGTTCATGGTCGCGGCCCCGGTCTCGACCATCGACCTCGAGACGCCCGACGGCAGCGCCATCCCCATCGAGAATCGCCCGGCCGAGGAGCTGCTCGCTTTGGGTGGACAACGGGTGGCGCCTGAGGGCATCGATGTCTGGAACCCGGTCTTCGACGTTACCCCCGCCGCACTCATCGATGTGCTCGTGACCGAGCGGGGCGCGCTCGAAGCGCCGGGCCGGCTCGGCATCGCGGCGCTCTGCCAAGCCGCGCAGCACCAGCTTATTCCCTCCCCCCAGCAGGGGGAGGGCGAGGGTGGGGGTTGAGCGTCGCATAGTCTGAAAGGCTCAACCCCCATCCTAGCCTGTCATAGCTTTGTCAAGCCCCCCTTTTTTCTCTCAGTTACCCGGCTTTCCCCCATACATATCTTTCACACTTGATTTTATCAAAATGCAAGCATGCTCGACCAGTATGGACAGTGATGCATCGTGGTGTGTTCCGGTGTTCCGGGATCAACCGCCTATGGGGTAAGCCTTACCTGTCATGGGATGTCCGTTACACGGCATCGGCTCAGCTTCATCGAGCATTCGGTCCACGGGTAGATCCGGGGAGTGCCTTGGGACTTCGCGAGGGTATTCCGATTTGGATACCACGGGTTAGGATAGAAGGTCACTCCGACGGAAACCGGTCAACACAGTAATGTGCGTGGGATCAGGGTGGCATGGTAGGGGGTCCTCCGCATCGCGAGTCTCTTGTTTCTGCATCTTGTCAGCCCACTGCGCAGAGCCTGCGGGCGTCAAAGCCGCAGCCCGGGCCGAGCACGTCGGGCCCATCTCTGGAGCGACTCCGGCCGGGCCCCCGCCATGCCCGGCGAGGTCCTCGGGATCAACGACCTCCTCACGCGCTTCGCCGGCTGCTGCAAACCCGTGCCCGACGACCCGATACGAGGTTACATCACGCAGGGTCAGGGGATCGCCATCCACCGCCGCGAGTGCGCCAACCTCGAGCGGCTCGCCGAGGCCCGTCCCGACCGGCTCATCGACGTGGCCTGGGGCCTGCACCGCGGCCAGTGCTACCGCGCCGAGATCATGGTGGACGCCGACGACCGGCGCGGCCTCCTACGCGATGTCTCCGACGCCGTCACGGGCGAGCACATCGACATCCTGGCCGTCAACACCCTCTCCGACCGCAGCACAAACACGGCCCGCATGACCTTCGTGGTCGAGATCGAGGGCGCCGAGCAGCTCGATCCCGCCATCCGCCGCATCACGTCCGTCCCGGCCGTGCTGCGGGCCTCGCGAAAGCGCTGAGCGTTATGCGAGCCGGGGCTCGTGCTCGATTTCGTAGGCCTCGAGCAAGTCACCTACGACGGAAACCAACGAATAGAGTGGATGACTGGCATCATCGCGCACCGCGTCGAGTAGGCGATTCAGCAAGGCCCGGGCTTGCACGCGGGGGCGGTGTGCACCTACGCCGTACTGGCCATCGGGACCTCGAGCGCGGCATGCCCCATCAGATCCTCCGGGGCGAAATCGTCCACGTCGATGGCGGCTCGCACCGCCTTGTGCGCGGCCTCCAAGGTCGCTACGTCCTCGTCCCCGATGAGCTGCGCGCGCTTCGCCGCGAGCCACATCTCGCGGCCGCTCTCGGTACCGAGCTGGCCGCCGCGCGCGGCGGCCTGGATGCGGGACTCGATCGCGTCGGCCTGGATGATCAGATCGAAGGCGTGCTCCAAGCGCCCGGTCACGTCCCCGGGCTCCCGGTTCACGTAGATCCCCGCGGTGAGTCGCTCCCGCGCCGGCGAGGGGGCGAGCAGGAGTGCCGCGACCGCCTGGCCAAGGGGGTCGTCCGGCCCGTGATGGCGCATCCCGAACGGCTGCACGATACGCTTCAGCAGCCACCCGAGGGGGCGGGACGGGAAGTGGTCGAGGATGTCCGCGAGGCGCTCTTCGATGACGTGTAGGGAACGCTGGCAGGCGTAGTCCACGAGCGGCAGGTCTGCGACCTGGCACCCGTCGTCCTCGTAACGCTTGAGGGCCGCACTGGCGAAATACATCTCCGACAGGACGTCGGCGAAGCGCCCGGACAGGCGTTCGCGGCGTTTGAGTTGCCCGCCGAGGACCAGCAGGGCGCCGTCGGACATCAGCGCGAAGGCCAGGCTCGCGCAACTGATCCCCGCGTAGTAGCGCGCCACCGGGCCGGTCCGGGGCACGGCCATGAACCGCCCCAAGGTCAGGTGGTGGAAGGCCGCCTGTGCCAAGTTGTTCAGAACGTACCCGACATGGCCGGACATGGCCGTATCGAACGCCACGAGACTCCGGGCCGGATCGGTGTCCTGCGCCGCCTCGAGCTCCTTGAGCACCCACGGGTGGCAGCGGATGGCACCCTGGCCGAAGACGATGAGGCTGCGCGTCAGGATGTTCGCCCCCTCGACCGTGATCGACACCGGTACGCCCTGATAGGCATTCGCCAGATAATTGCTCGGACCCTCGCAGATCCCACGGCCGCCGTGGATGTCCATGGCGTCGTTAATCGCCTGGCGCTGGCGCTCGGTGGTCTGGTACTTGAGGAGCGCCGAGATCACGGCCGGCTCGAACCCCTGGTCAAGGGCCGCGGTGGTCAGGCGCCGCGCCGCCTCGACGGCGTAGGCATCGGCGGCGATGCGGGCGAGCACCTCCTCGATGCCCTCGAAGCGCCCGATCGGGAGCTTGAACTGCTTGCGGACCCTGGCATAGGCACCGGCGTTACGCGCACAGAACTTGATGGCGGCCGCCGCCAGCGCCGGGAGCGAAATGGAGCGCCCGACCGCCAGCCGCTCCATGAGCATGCGCCAGCCCTGCCCGATCTGCGCGCGGCCACCGATGACCATGTCCATGGGGATGAACACGTCGGTCCCCGAGGTCGGGCCGTTCTGGAAGGCCTGCTTGAGGGGGAAATGGCGGCGCCCGATCCGGACCCCCGGGTGGCCCGTCGGGATGAGGGCCAGCGTGATCCCGAGATAGTCTTCACCACCCAGGAGTCGGTCGGGGTCATAGAGCTGAAAGGCGAGCCCGAGCACGGTCGCCACCGGGGCCAGGGTGATGTACCGCTTCTCCCAGCTCACGCGCATGCCGAGCACCTGCTGCCCCTGGTATTCCCCCTGGCACATCACGGCCTGGTCGGGGATCGAGGAGGCGTCCGATCCGGCGTAGGGATTGGTCAGCGCAAAACAGGGGATCTCGCGCCCGTCGGCGAGGCGCGGCAGGTAATGGGACTTCTGGGTATCCGTCCCGTAATGCAGCAGCAATTCGGCGGGACCCAGGGAATTGGGTACCATCACCGTGACCGCCGCGCTCCCGGAGCGGGACGCGACCTTGGCGACCACGTGCGAATGCGCCTCGGCCGAGAATCCGAGCCCGCCATACTCGGTGGGGATGATCATCCCGAAGAAGCGGTTGCGGCGGATGAAGGCCCAGACATTGGGCGGCAAATCTTTCCACTCGAACGTTATCCGCCAGTCGTCCAGCATCCGGCACAGCTCTTCCACCGGGCCGTCGAGAAACGCCTGTTCTGCCTCGGTGAGCCGGGCCTTGGGGAACTCCAAAAAACGCTGCCAGTGCGGATGTCCCGAGAACAATTCCGCATCCCACCATACCCCACCGGCCTCCAGGGCCTCGCGCTCGGTGGCCGAGACGGACGGCAGACGCCCGCGGAAGAGGCGCAGCATGGGCGCCATGTAGAGGCGTTGGCGTACCGGCGGGACATTGGCGAGGGCGACCAAGCCCCAAAGAAGCCAAAGAGGGTAAAGCCACCAGGCCGGCGCGGCGAGCGACAGGACCAGGAGCAGCAATCCCCCGGCAAGCGTCCAGCGTAGGAGCGGTACCGAAAAGTACGCGAGTGCCCACCCACCCGCAATGACGACGAGCAACACGAGAAGTGCGGTCATGGCCTCCCCCTATTATTGTCAGGACGGAACGCCGTCGCATTATACGGCAGCGGTGCCAACCGATCCCCTCCCCGATTCCGTGTATCGCCATGGGCCGTTGTATCGACAGGGCACAGGGCGCCGGGGCCGCTCTTGCTCAGGACGCGCGCAGGGCCTCGACGATGCCGAGGCGGGCCGCTCGGAGCGCCGGCAGGAACCCGCCCAGAACCCCCATGGCCAGCACGAAGATCATGGCCTTCGCCACGATCTCCAAGGTCATGGTAAAACGGAAGGCCAGCTCCGAGAAGGTCTGCCAGTTCATGGTCGAGACCGTGACAGCCCCGAGCGTCGAGGCCAGGCCGAGGCCGAGCGCACCTCCCAGCAGGGCCAGACACAGCGATTCGGTGAGGAACGCGCGCAGAATGGCGGTGCGCTGGAAACCCAGGGCGCGGAGGGTGCCGATCTCGGCGGTCCGGTGGGCGACCGAGGCATCCATCGTGGTCATGGCGCCCATGACCGCCCCGAGCGAGAAGGTAACCGAGAGGGCCGTGCCGAGGACCTCGAGGAATCCCACCATCACCTCGGACTGCTCGGCATAGAAGTCCGCCTCCGGCTGGGCCTCCAGATTGAGGCGCTGGTCCGCGGCGATGCGGACGCGCAAGGGATCGAGATACGTGCGCCTGTCCAAGCGCAGGATCAGCGATGAATACGCCCCACGCCGGAACGCCTGCATGAACTGCTCGACATCGCCCCAGATCTCGGATGCGAAGCCGCTCCGGCCGGCCTCGAAGATGCCGACCACGGTCCACTGTCTGCCCCCGAAACGCAGTCGTTCACCGAGGCCCGCGCCGGCAAAGCCATCCGCGATGCGCTCGCCGGCCACGATCTCCGAGGTGCCGGGCCGGAACATGCGACCGGCCTTGACCCGCACCTGGGGCCGGAGCGCAAGCCCGATTTCGGACAAGCCCCTGAGGGTCACGTTGGAAGGTTTGGCGCTGCCGCGTTTGGGCAGCACCATCAGGACCACCACCTCGCGCGACACGGAGGGCCGGCCCCGGGGCGACACGGCCACCTCCGGATAGGTCTCGATGAGGGCGGCCTGGTCCCGATCGATACCGCTTTGGATCTCGGTCTCCGCCCCGCGGCGGATGACGAGCACGTTGTCCCGGCTGCCGGTATCGACCAGGGTGGCCTTAAGTCCCTCGGACAGCATCAGGACCGCCGCAAACACGAACACCACGAGCGCCATACCGCCGGCCGTGAGCAAGGTGGTGAGCTTGCGGGCCCACAGGTTGCGAAGGATGTAGTAGTACGGGACGCCCGCCATCAACCCATCCCCCTGAGCCCGACGACGATGGGGCCCCGCACCGCCTGCGGGGCGGCGAACAGCGCCGCCAGCGCCCCGACCGCCGCCGCGCAGCCGACGGCGAGCCAGGCGGTCTCGTCGGACACCTCGAACACCGGGAACAAGGTCCCGACCTCGGCCGCAAACACCGCCGCCGCGGGATAGCAGAAGAGCACGCCCAGGACCCCGCCCAGGAGCGCGATGACGAGGGACTCCCCGAGGATCAAACCCACGATCCGAGCAGGCCCGAAACCCAGGGCGCGCAGGGTCGCGTGCTCCCGGCGCCGCTCCCGGACGCTCATCGCCATGGTGTTGCAGAGGACCGCGAGGATGATCCCGATGACGAGGGCCGACACCGATTGCACCACGATGAGGATGGCCTCGGTCATGGCGACGAAGCCGAGTTGGAACGCCTGCTCGGTCTCCGTCAGGGTCTCGGCGAGCGAGTTCTCGAAGACCTGGTCGATGTCACGGGACACCCGCGCCGCATCACCGGCGCGCTCGATCCCGACGATGTAGATCCCGGTGTGGTCGGCGCGCGACTGTGCGCCCTGCTTCAGGGTCTCGTTGAGATAATCCCAGTGGAAGAAGAGGTTGGTCTCATCGGTCTTGCGGTCCCGGCCCCGGTAGATGCCGCGCAGTACGAAGCTCCATTGGCCCGGATAAATGGTTCCGCGCAGCGGGATCACGTCCCCGATCTTCCAGCCGTACTGGGCCGCCACGCGCTCGCCCGCGACCGCGCCTTTGCGGTCGTGGAGAAAGTCCCGGAGCTGCTCCGGGGGCAGCAGGAACTCCGGGTACAGATCGAGATAGCCCCTGGCCTCGACCGCGAACTGGGGAAAGAAGTTCTTCTCGTTGAGGTAGACGCCGGCGAACCAGTTGGCGTAGCTGACGGAATCGACGCCGCTGATCCGCCGGATCCGTCCCAGATAACTGATGGGCAAAGGAAAGGTGAGCGAGACGGCATTGCGGGTGATGAGGCGCTTGGCCGAGGTCGCCTCGGCCCCCGCATACCAGCTGTCCACCACCGTCCGCAGGATCCCGAAGGCCAGGACGGCCACCACGATGCCCGCGACCGTGAGCCCGGTCCGGAGCGGGTGCCGGCCGAGATTGCGAACGATGAAGCGGAGATAGAAGATGTGCGGCATCGGGACACGGTGTGCCCGGAGGCCGCGGGACTATAGCACAGGCAATCGGCCACTCGCCGGGTAAGAAGGTAGCTGAACAGTCACGTATCTTGCCCGAATAATTGGACGAGGGCCTCCCGTACTACCGCAGACACCTGCGGATTGGGCGCTTTCGCGAGCTTTCGCTTCGTGGTCTCTTTGATGATGAGCTCATACAGTTCCGGCGGTAGCGTCACCGTCACCTTCACGTAGGCAAATTTTTCTCCGTGAGGCCGGCTGGGTATGAGTCGGCCTTTTTCACTCGATACGCGGCGCGGGGCCCGTCGCCGATCCCCATGTTGCCGGCGACTAGGTGTTGCGGAGACCTCATTGCGAGGCCCCTGTGTGGATAAGGACTTACGAGCCAAAGTTTCGTCTCCAGGTGAAGGTTGACATGCATGCAAGTGTAGCGGGAATATTGCTGCCTTCTCAAATCATACAGAAGGTTTGATGACAAGAAGATTTCGGAAATATGTGTAAAAACAAGGCATATGCCTCTAGCTTGTCCACCTCGTCTTGATACCCGCAGGGTGCTATCGGTCTCACGGCCTCGCCTGGTACAGCCGACGGTTTCTAAGTATTTGATTGACCAAAATTAGGTAGCCGGTGATTAAGATGTAAGCGAAGTAACGGGCGCCCGTAATTATGCTGCCTCGCAGCAACTTTCTGACGAGTTTTCCACAGGCTTATCCACAGAATTTGTGCATAAGCGGTTCCCCTACCATCAGACCATCAGATCATC
>JBQTJM010000187.1:0-16180 GCA_052387115.1 Gammaproteobacteria bacterium
GGGCCCGCCGAGCCGCGAGATCTGCGTATCGATATAGGAGTGGATGCGCCCTGCGAGCAGCGGGTCGTTGGAAAAGTCGATGCCGGGCACGATGTGCGCGGCGCAGAACGCGACCTGTTCGGTCTCCGCGAAAAAATTGTCGGGGTTGCGGTTGAGCACCATCCGGCCGACCGGCGTTACTGGCACCAACTCCTCGGGGACGATCTTGGTCGCGTCGAGCACATCGAAGCTGAACCCTTGAGCCTCCTCCTCGGTGAAGATCTGCAGGCCGAGCTCCCATTCGGGGTAGGCGCCCGCTTCGATCGCTTCCCACAGATCCCGGCGATGAAAGTCGGGATCGGCACCCGAGATCTTGACCGCCTCGTCCCAGTCGACCGAATGGGTGCCGGCCATCGGTGACCAATGGAATTTCACGAACCGCGACTCGCCGGCGGCGTTCACCAGCCTGAACGTATGCACGCCGAAGCCCTGCATCATCCGGAAGCTTCGCGGGATGGCGCGGTCGGACATCGCCCACATGATCACGTGCGTCGATTCCGGCGTGAGCGAGATGAAGTCCCAGAACGTGTCGTGCGCGGTCCCCGCTTGGGGCATCTGGAAGTGCGGCTCGGGCTTCGCGGCATGGACGAGGTCGGGGAATTTCATCGCGTCCTGGATGAAGAACACCGGGATGTTGTTGCCGACCAGGTCGAAGTTGCCTGCGTCGGTGTAGAACTTGACGGCGAAGCCACGGATGTCGCGGGCGAGATCGGTGGAGCCGCGTTCTCCGATCACCGTCGAGAAGCGTACGAACACCGGCGTGCGCTTGCCGGCTTCTGCGAACAGCGAGGCGCTCGTCACGCTCGAGAGCGGCTCGTAGCATTCGAAATAGCCGTGCGCGCCCGATCCGCGCGCGTGCACCACGCGCTCGGGAATGCGCTCGTGATCGAAATGGGTAATCTTCTCGCGGAGGATGAAGTCCTCGAGCAACGCGGGCCCGCGAAAACCGGCCTTGAGCGAGTTCTGGTTGTCGGCGACCGGAACACCCTGGTTCGTCGTCAGCGCCCGTCCGCCCGAGTCGACGCGAACGCGGTCGAGCGCACCGCTTGCGGGATTGACACCGGACGGCGGAACCCCGCCCCCTACCTTGTCGGTCGCGTTGACCTCGGTGAGCGTGCTTCCGGTCGTCGACGGAAGAGAGAGCTTTACCGCGACTCCGGTGGGCGTATTGCGTGCGAGGTCGCCGTGCTCCCCCTCCTTGTTGGCGTTATAGGGCATCGCCGCCGCGAGCGACTGGGTTGCCGCAGCCTTGGCAGCATGTGCCTCCATGGCCGCCGAAACATCCCGCAGGTCCGACCGCACGGGGCCGCTCACCGTCGAGCGCGCGCTCGACTCGGATGACGGCTCACCCGGGCGCCCGGGATTGTTTCTGTAGCTTGACTTGTCTTTTCTTGCCATAGCGATCGCCTCTATAGTTCCCTAGGATGGCTTGTGCGCGTGACTCTCTCCGGAACGCCTTGAGATCTTCGTGCTCTTCAATCGCCGGATACAGAATCATCTCCTCGATGTGAGAATGAGACATTTAATCCTTGTGAATGCTCGAACAGCCTCGCATGACTGCCAGCGTCCTCCGTAGACTTGACCCGCGCGAGAAAGATCCGCCACGCCTCGGAAAGATCCGGCACGTGGCGCCGATCATTTCTCAGCAACTCCAGCGCATTCATAGGATTGTCCTCCGGGAATCAATGCAAAGCCCCGATGCCGGGGACCCAGCCAAGCCATTCCTCGACCCTTGGGATATGCTGAACTTCGGTTCGGCTCGGCTCGGCGGCAAGCTGATCAGAGGATCACGTCCGCAAAAAAACAAGCCTACCCCCGGAGCGGGCAATACGTGTACCACGCCGACTGCCGCAGTCTAAAGTCCCGGTTCGTGTTACCAAAGGTTCTATTCTCACGCGACGGTGAGGGTACACTGTCAGTAAGTATTACCGCGAGACGCGTAAAGCTTACCGGGCGTCACCTTGGTCCGCTGGCGGTGATTGGCGTTGACCGGCGCGCTCGGAAAGCCAGGCAAACGGACGTTCCTTACTTGGCGCTCGGAGGATGGAATTATCTCGGGACACAGCCTGCCGTTTGGTGCGAGCACGCCATGGGAATGGCGTCGCTGATGATGAGGTGTGGCCTTCGTCGTAGAGGCAAACCAAGAGAATCACTGGCATACATTCTGCTGCCGTCCTCAAAAGGCTTGTGCGGCCGAGAGGCTTTGGACCATGGATACACATCGAACCGGCGACTTGCAGATCGATCAAGACCCGGATGCTCAACGCCATCACTGGATCGCTGAGCGCGTTGGGTGGACGGTCATCACGCTGGTGATCCTGGCCGCCCTGCTCGGGCTGTTCGGGTCCGGATGGCTCAGCGAGGCCAGCGTCGGCACGCCCGAGGGGGCACTGCGTCTGGAGTACAGCCGTTTCGCACGCTTTCTGGCGCCGACGAAGCTTCGGCTTCACCTGGGGCCGGACGTTATACACGAAGGCGCGGTGTCGATCTGGCTTAACCGGGACTATATCGAAGCTGCTCAGGTACAGCACATTCTCCCGCTGCCGGACGCTGTCGAGGCCGGAGCGGATCGACTGACCTATGTGTTGCGGGTCTCGGATGCGGGCCGGCCCACAGCCGTGACGATCCATCTAGAGCCAGACCGGTTCGGTTCGCTTTCAGGCCAGATCGGCCTCGCAGGTCACGAGCCGCTGCGTTTCGATCAGTTTATCTACCCCTGACCGTGCCCCTGTGATCACGCTGCGCGACCGACGGGTCTCGGCAAACGAAGTTTAGAGGAAATCACGATGGATGCAGTCCTGCGTGCCACGGTTGTCTATTTCTTTCTATTGCTGGTCGTCCGGATCGCCGGGCGGCGTATGCTATCGGAGATGACTACGTTCGACTTCGTGCTGCTCTTGATCGTCGCAGAGGCCACCCAGCAAGGGCTTCTCGGCAATGACTCCTCGGTCACGAACGCCTTTCTGGTGATCATCACACTGATCGGGATCGAGATCTCCCTCACTGCGCTGAAACAGCGATCGGCACGCATCGAGAAATGGATAGATGGCGTCCCCAGCATCATTATCGAGGACGGTCGTCCTCTCAAGGATAGGATGGAGAAGGCGCGGATCAATGAGCAGGACATCTTGTCGGCCGCGCGAATAGGGTACGGATTGGAACGTATGGACCAGATCAAGTACGCGGTGCTGGAACGCAACGGCAGCATCTCGATCATCCCAAAGCAGCGCAGCGGATAAGCCGGCACACATGTAGGCGAAAATGTGCCAGCGATAGGATGGGCAGGCCGAATGGGCATCGGCGATGAATCCCACCTGATTCGCCAAGACCTCTCCCGAAACCCCATTGCGTTGGGAGCCCAAGGCACAATAGTCATCCGAGCGCTAGCGCATCTGCACTCGAAATATCCGCGCCGAGGGCGCATCGCAGAGGTGCTCGGCTATTTCAGTAAACATCGCCATCGCATGCGCTACGCCGAGATGGCCGAGAAAAACCTCCCCATTGGCTCCGGGCCGCCTGCAAGACGCTCGCGACCCAACGCATGACCCTTGTCTTTGCTTACTCAGGCACCGGGATCTTTACGCGATTTTTACGGCCGACTGAGGATCTCTTACAGCGTTATTACGGGCATGTGCCTATACTAGCTAGCTAGCTGGTAGTCGTAGTGATGTTGGTGTTTCCGCAGGCCTTGCGGCATGCGGCGACCACCGCGACCGACTGCGAAACCACCGTGGGGCGGACTCGAACGCGGATCCGCTCGCCCGGCATGCCGAACGCCTACTGTGACACGGCACATGACGTGGCTGGCTTGCTGAACGACGATGACATATATCCTATAGAGGAGAGTGCCATGGATCTGATCTATCTTGCAATCGTTGTGATCGTCTTTGCCGCCACGGCGGTGCTGGTGTACGGCTGCGAACGCCTCGGGAGGTCCGCATGACCTGGCTATATCTGCTCAGCGGCGGCGTCGCGGCTGCGCTGTTCGTTTATCTGACCATCGCTTTACTGAAACCGGAGTGGTTCTCATGAGCGCCAATGCCATCCTCCAGATCATCCTGTATCTCGCCGCGCTGCTCGCGCTGGTGAAACCGCTCGGCGCGTACATGGCCCGCATCTACGAAGGCCGGCCGGCGGGGCTGAACCGGATCGGTGCGCCCGTCGAGAATCTGCTGTACCGCCTGTGCGGAGTCGAGCCGGCGAAGGACATGCGGTGGACAGAGTATGCATTGGCGATGCTACTGTTCAATCTCTTGGGTGTAGCCGCCGTCTACGGCCTGCAGCGCTTGCAGGCCTATCTGCCCTTAAATCCCCAGGCCTTCGGTGCGGTCAGCCCGGATTCGTCCTTCAACACGGCGACGAGCTTCGCCACCAACACCAACTGGCAGGGCTATGTGGGCGAGACCACCATGAGCTATCTCACCCAGATGCTCGGGCTCGCCGTGCAGAACTTCTTTTCAGCGGCGACCGGCATGGCCATCGTGGTGGCGCTCATCCGGGGGTTTGCCCGGCGCTCTGCTGACGGCATCGGCAACTTCTGGGTGGATATGACGCGGAGTACGCTTTATATCTTATTGCCGCTTTCGCTGCTCCTCGCGGTGGTCCTCGTCAGCCAGGGCGTGATCCAGAACTTCGATGCGTACAAGACCGTGCCGCTCTTGGAGCCGACGAGCTATGAGCAGCCCAAGGCCGATGCCGAGGGCCAGCCGCTGCTCGATGCCGCCGGCAACCCTACCAAGGAGACCGTGACCGTCAAAGAACAGACCCTCGCCATGGGGCCGGTTGCCTCCCAGGAGGCGATCAAGGAGCTCGGTACCAATGGCGGTGGTTTCTTCAACGCCAACTCCGCCCACCCGTATGAGAATCCGACACCACTCGCGAACTTTCTCGAGATGCTGGCGATCTTCCTGATCCCAGCGGCACTCACCTATACCTTCGGTCGGATGGTGGGCGACACGCGGCAGGGATGGGCAGTCCTGGCCGCGATGACGATTACCTTCATCGGCTTTCTCGCCTTCGCCGAGTACAGTGAGATCCAGGGCAACCCGGCCTTCGCATCGTCAGGAATTGACCAAACAGCAAGCGACATGCAGGCCGGCGGCAACATGGAGGGCAAGGAGACCCGCTTTGGCATCGTCAATTCGGCGCTCTTCGCGACCATCACCACTGCCGCTTCCTGTGGGGCGGTCAACAGCATGCACGACTCCTTCACGCCGCTCGGCGGTCTGGTACCGATGTGGTTGATCCAGCTCGGGGAGGTGGTCTTCGGCGGGGTCGGCTCGGGGCTTTACGGGATGCTCATGTTCGCCATCGTCGCCGTGTTCGTCGCGGGCCTCATGATCGGGCGCACCCCGGAGTACCTCGGTAAGAAGATCGAGGCCTTCGAGGTGAAGATGGCGTCGCTCACCCTGCTCATCCCCCCGATCGTGATCCTCGCCTTCACGGCGCTGGCGGTGCTTTTGGATACCGGCCGGGCGAGTGTCTTCAATCCCGGCCCCCATGGCTTTTCCGAGGTGCTCTACGCGTTTTCGTCGGGCACCGGTAACAATGGCAGCGCCTTCGCCGGGCTCTCGGCCAATACGCCCTTCTACAACATTGCGCTCGGGTTCGCCATGCTCTTCGGGCGCTTCTGGCTAGCGGTGCCGGTGCTCGCAATCGCCGGGTCGCTCGCGGCGAAGAAGCGCGTACCCTCGGGTCTCGGCACGCTGCCGACGCACACGCCGCTCTTCGTCGTGTTGCTCATCGGTACGGTGCTCATGGTCGGCGCCCTCAATTTCATCCCCGCTCTCGCCCTGGGTCCGGTGGTAGAGCACCTGATGATGATCGGGGCGAAGTGAATCGGATTACCCCTCATCCTAACCCTCTCCCTCGGAGGGGAGAGGGGAAAGGATCTCGCCAAGAAACAGTTGATCCCCTTTCGCATGGCGAGAGCGAGGGGAAAAGATTGGAGATCGACATGACTGACGAAACGGTAGTTATTCCTCACCCGCTGCCCAAGACCGTATGGGACTCGCTCTTCGATCCCACGATCTTGCGGCAGGCGATCGGGGACTCGTTCAAGAAGCTAGCACCCCAATACCAGTGGCGCAATCCGGTGATGTTCGTGGTGTACCTGGGGAGCCTCCTCACCACAGCCCTGTACGTCCAGGCGCTGGTGGGCCGGGGAGAGGCGCCGCCGGGCTTCATCCTGGCGGTGACGCTGTGGCTCTGGTTCACGCTGCTTTTTGCCAACTTCGCCGAGAGCGTCGCCGAGGGCCGGGCCAAGGCCCAGGCGGCTTCGCTGCGCCGGGCGCGGGGGGCGGTGATGGCGAAGCGCCTCGAGGCACCCCGCCACGGGGCGCCTTGGTCCCAAGAAGAGGGCCGCCTGCTGCGAAAGGGCGATGTAGTGCTGGTCGAGGCGGGCGATCTCATCCCGGCCGACGGTGAGGTGATCGAAGGCGTGGCCTCCGTCGACGAGTCCGCCATCACCGGCGAGTCCGCTCCGGTGATCCGGGAGTCGGGCGGTGATTTCTCCGCCGTCACCGGCGGCACCCGGCTGCTCTCGGACTGGCTCGTCGTGCGCATCGCCGTGAACCCCGGCGAGGCGTTCCTCGACCGCATGATCGCCATGGTCGAGGCGGCCAAACGCCAGAAGACACCGAACGAGATCGCGCTCATCATCCTGCTGGTCGCGCTCACGCTCATCTTTCTCTCCGTGACCGTCACCCTCCTGCCGTTCTCGGTTTATGCCGTGGAGGTCATGAAGGCCGGTGCACCGGTCACCATCACGGTGCTAGTGGCGTTGCTCGTCTGCCTCATCCCGACCACCATCGGGGCTTTGCTCTCCGCCATCGGTATCGCCGGCATGGGGCGGATGATGCAGAAGAACGTGGTTGCCGTATCCGGCCGGGCCGTGGAGGCGGCCGGTGACGTGGATGTCCTCCTGCTCGACAAGACCGGCACCATCACGCTCGGCAACCGCCACGCGACGGCGTTTCTCCATGCGGGCGGCGTGGCGGTAAAGGAATTGGCGGACGCCGCACAACTCGCCTCGCTCGCCGATGAGACCCCCGAAGGCCGCAGCGTCGTGGTCTTGGCGAAGCACCAGTTCGCCCTGCGCGGACGGGATATCCAGGCCCTCGGCGCGACCTTCGTCCCCTTCAGCGCCCACACCCGGATGAGTGGGGTGAATCTCGGCGATCGCCAGATCCGAAAGGGCGCCCCCGAGGCCATCCGGGCCTATGTGCAGGCACAAGGCAGTGCGTTCCCCGACGATGTGGAAAAGCTCGTCCATATGGTCTCGCGGCGCGGGAGCACGCCACTGGTCGTAGTGGACGGCCCGCGCGTCCTGGGCGTCATCGAGCTCAAGGACATCGTCAAGGGTGGCATCAAGGAGCGATTCGCGGAGCTGCGCCACATGGGGATCAAGACCGTCATGATCACCGGCGACAATCGGTTGACCGCCGCGGCAATCGCTGCGGAGGCCGGTGTCGACGATTTCCTGGCCGAGGCCACCCCCGAGGCCAAGCTCAAGCTCATCCGCGAGCACCAGGCCGGCGGACGGCTCGTCGCGATGACGGGTGACGGCACCAACGACGCCCCGGCGCTCGCGCAAGCCGACGTGGCGGTGGCCATGCACACCGGCACCCAGGCCGCCAAGGAGGCCGGCAACATGGTCGATCTGGACTCCAACCCGACCAAGCTCATCGAGGTCGTGGAGACCGGCAAGCAGATGCTGATGACCCGCGGTGCCCTCACCACCTTCAGCATCGCCAACGACGTGGCCAAGTTCTTCGCCATCATCCCGGCGGCCTTTGTCAGCACCTATCCTGAGTTGGAGTTGCTCGACGCGATGGATCTGGCGACACCGGAGAGCGCCATCCTCTCGGCGGTGATCTTCAACGCGCTCATCATCCCCCTGCTCATCCCCCTGGCGCTCAGGGGGGTCCGATACCGCTCCCTTGGTGCGCAGGCGCTGTTACGCAAGAACCTGTGGATCTACGGTGTGGGCGGATTGATCGTGCCGTTTGTCGGGATCAAGGCGATCGACCTCGTCCTCGTTGCATCGGGGCTCATCTAAAAGGAGATACGCAGATGTCGAACCTCATCAGACCGGCCATCGGCCTCTTCAGCCTGCTCACGGTCTTGACGGGCATGATCTATCCGATCGCCGTAACTGGGATCGCACGATGGGTGTTTCCCGAACAGGCCACCGGGAGCTTGATCCTGGCGGACGGGCAGGCACTGGGTTCGGCATTAATAGGCCAGCCGTTCAGCGATCCGAAATACTTCTGGGGCCGACCCTCGGCCACGAGCCCCTTCCCCTATAACGCCGCCGCCTCGAGCGGCTCCAATCTCGGACCGCTCAATCCCGCGCTCCTCGAGGCGGTCAAAGCGCGGGTCGAGACGATACGCCAACTTGATCCCTCTGAGGCCCGTCCCGTCCCCGTGGATCTGGTGACCGCCTCGGGCAGCGGGCTCGATCCGCATATCAGCCCCGCGGGGGCCCAGTATCAAGTCAACCGGGTGGCAACGGCTCGCGGCCTCGATGCAGACGACGTGCGAAAGCTCGTCGCCAACCATACCGAAGGCCGGCAGTTCGAGATACTGGGTGAGCCGCGGGTCAACGTGCTGCGCTTGAACCTGGCCCTGGATGCGCCACAGTAAATTTGTTCTCCCGTGAAACCGGGATGACACACAGTACTGTCGCTCTGCCCCCTCGCGACGGCCCGAGATGGACCCGCGACTTCGCCATCCTCTCTTTGGCGGCGCTCGGCGTCGTGTTCGGCGCCATCGGCACGAGCCCGCTCTACGCGCTGCGAGAGTGCTTTCACGGGGCACACGGCGTACCGGTAACACCAGCCAATGTGTATGGCGTCTGCTCACTGATCCTGTGGTCGCTCGTGCTCGTGATCGCCGTCAAGTACATGTCCTTCGTCATGCGCGCCGACAACAGCGGCGAGTGTGGGATTCTAGCCCTACGCTTCATGGACGACGTCGACGTGCCGACCGTGCTAGCCGCAATGGCGGAGCAGGGTGTCACCGTGGACCCTACCCGCATCAGCTTCTAAACCGATGCCTGCTCAGAACTTGTACGTGACCCAGGTCGTGAAGTAGTCCAGGTCTTCGCCTGGCGGGTTTTGCTTGAGAAACGGACCGGCGAAGAAATGGACGTAACTGGCCAGCACCGTGACATGCCGCGTTAGCACCCAGGTGAACGTGATCGCTGGCGAACTGCCGGTATATCTAGCCCGACTAGGCTGGCCAGGACGAATCGGAACAGTAGCGATCGAATAGACGGCATCGTCTAGGCTCGTTCGCCAAAAGAATGCCCAATCGAGTGTGATCTTAAACTCCTCCGTGAAATGCAAATCCAAGGTTGGATGCACATGGATGAAATTCGACGGGCCCACTGTGTCCGCGAGGTTAAAGAAGGCACCTGTTGGGAAGAGCGGGTTGTAGGTTTGGAGGTCGGGAGAGTCCGGATTGCAGTCGCCACTCGTAACATCCGCCCGTAGGCCCAGCCGGGGACGCAGGAGACGGTCGCCGAAATTGTAATGCGTGTCTGACGCGACCGCCCAAGCCTCGATGTCGCCTTCCCCGAACTTGCCGAACTGCCAGATGAACTCGAAATTGTACTCCCACGGCAACGGCTTTCCCCATAGGCGAGACCCAACGGTATGGCGCAACTCGTAGGCCGTCCCTTGATCGAAGACGCCCTGGTCATTTTCGAAGCCGAGGTAGTAGAGGTCGGTGTGCCCATCGGGCAGCGCTGCCCAAGGATGGACTGCGTAGACGCCCCAAAGGGAACGGCGCGGGTCGGGCTCATCGTCGAACGCATCAGATTGGTTCCGGACCGGCTTGGACCAAAACCCATCTACCGCCCAATCTCCGGTCCGCACCAAGAGCCTTGCGGCATCGAACGAACGGCGGGTGTTGGGCGCTTCCCGCGCGGCGATTAGTCGGCCCGAGCCATACTCAAACTCCTGCCGCCCTACACGCCAAGTAGCAGAGCCCTTCTCTCCGAAGGACTTCTTTAGGTCCACAAACGTTTGGTGGGCATCGAACACATTCTCGTCGACCTCCGGCCGCGGCCCGCCGATGCGACCGTCCTCGAGGCTGCTCATGAACTGCCCGAAAAAGCGAAAATGTGGGCCGAGATGTAAGTCACCGTGTAGCAGGTAGCGCTGCAGCAGGTACCCGTTGTGGCCGTGAGTGTCAGCAGGAGCATCACCGAAGTTCTCGTTGTGATAAAACTCGTAACGCTCGCGTAGCTCTCCGCCAATGGAGGAGTACTGTTCTTGGCGGTCGCCGAAGGGCAAGTACTTAACCGTGTCCCAGACATCGGCCTGGCGGCCCGGGTCGCTGACATAGCGGTATTCCTCGTCATAGCGAAGGGACTTATACGGTGGCCCCTTGGGGGAAGCCGCTTCGCTTTTCCTCGCAACAACTTGATATGGGTCACGCAGCTTGGCCTCCGCGTCGTTTGGAAACAAGCTTTCGTTCAGCGCGGAGGCGTTGACCGGCAACCCAGGTGCTCGCGCCGTGGCGGAGGACTCGCTGGGTGGCCGCTCCTGCGCAGCCGGTCGCGCGGAGCGCACGATTCCCATGCTGAGGAGACATGCGCAAGCGACCAAAATGACTCGATCCTTCCGTGGATACTTGATCACGTTCCGTGCTTCCCGGGCAACACACCATCGACCAGCGGAACTGCACGCGCGGCAGAACCTACAGTTCGTATCGGCAGCCAAATTGCCCAGAATTGTTCAATCCGCCGCGATCACTTACCCCTCGATCCGTCCTAACTTGAGACTCCGATGGGGGTGAGCTCTTGCAGGTGTTCTCGCTTGGCTGTCGCACGCTCCCCGAATAGGAGGGCGTCGAGCGAATACCGCCTCGGCCCCTGGAACAGAAACAGGATGACGCACGCGAGGTAGACCGACGGCCAGTTCCGCAGAATACATCAGTTCAGACTGGGCGCAGCAGCTTCAGCAGTTCTTCCGCCCCGGAGGCCCGAGGAGGCCGGGTTGCTGTTCGGGGAACACGTCCTGGATCTGCTTCAGCAGAACCTGACGCTCCGCGAAGGCGTTCGTCAGGAGGGTCGGCACCCGGAAGATGTTGGCCGCCCTGGCCAGCGTCGTCGCGTTCCTAACGACCTTCGCCGGGTCGTGAGACGCCAGCGTGAGGAGTTGCAGGAACTGGTGGTCGATGAGCAGAAGGGCGTGATTCTGAGGTGTGAGCAGGTTGTCTGCCCCGGCATAGCGGTTGGTGGCCATGGCGGTTCTTCCGAATGAGTTCATGGATGCGAGAGACAGACACACGGGCGTCTTCGGAGCGTTTGCCCGAAGACGCCACGGTGAGTGTCCAAATTGCCAGAGGCGTCTACTTACGGGCCGCCTCCAAGCGGTCCAACTTGGTTTCCAGCCCGGTCTTCTGCACGCTTTGCGCTTTGTCGTAGCTTTCCATCAGTGCCCGATATGGCGGGACAATGTGGTCGACCATGACTCCCGCGAAGTCCATCGCGTCGGGTCGATTCCACGTACTCATGAGCTCGGCGAGGACGGCATACGTGTCGATCGGCATCGCGCCGGCCTGAGCGACGCGGGCGAGCGTCACGTCGGTCGCCATCTTGCTCCAGTTGCCGGAGGCGTCGACGATCGTGAAGACCTTGTACCCGGCGACGAGGGCGCTGAGCGTGGGGAACGACATGCAGACGCTCGTGAGCGTGCCGGCGATGAGGAGCGTCTTGCGCTTGGTCCCCTCGATGGCCTTCACCCACGCCGGGTTGTCCCAAGCGTTGATCTGGCCGGTTCGCGGGATGTAGACCGCATCTGGGTTGTACTGATGGATCTCGGGGATCAGCGGGCCGTTCGGCCCGTCGGGAACCGAGGCCGTGGTGAAGGTCGGGATCTTGGCAAGACGAGCCACTTTCGCGAGCGCGGTCACGTGCGCGCGAAGTGTCGGAAGGTCAATGTCCCTGACCAGTTGGAAGAGCCCGCTCTGGTGGTCGATCAGCAGCATGACGGCGTCGTTGGGGTCGATCAACCATTTATTTCTTTCAGCCATGATTCACCTCCTAAAAGTTCGTTCTCGGGGCTTGTATTTGGCTCCGGGTGTGAGTTCTACTACAGCATGGAACAAGACACAAGTATGGGCAAATTTGTAACTAGACCCTCTGGACGCTCGCAACCCCACCAGGGAAGATGAACCGAACGACATGAAAAAAGCCGTTAGCTGCCCGGTCGAGACCACGCTCCGGATCATCGGCGGTCGATGGAAGGTGCTGGTAATCCACCACCTGCTGGATGGACGCAAGCGGTTTGGGGAGTTGAACAGAGCCCTTAAGGGGGTCTCGGCCCGAACCCTCACGAAACAGTTGCGAGAGCTCGAGGCAGATGGCGTCATTGACCGCAAGATCCACCAACAGATACCGCCGAAGGTCGAATACTCGCTCACCACTGCCGGCCGGAAACTGAAACCGATCCTTCTTGCGATGCACGACTGGGGAGTTGGCTTCGAGGAGCGGCTGGAGGCCGCGGTAATGACCGCGGGAGACCAAAGCCCTTGGACAAAAGGATAGAACATTCAACGCGATTTCGAAAGCGGAGCATCTTCTCGGTGGGGGGCGGGGGAGTGATGGGGTGGGTCCGCGCCGCGTCGGGAAGCGCTTATTTGGCAGACCCGCGGTGGAGTTGCGGGGCTTGGGGGGTGCACTCGGGTCGGTATCGGGTGCGTGGACGTGAGTGCGGCGGTGCCGGTCGAGGTGTAGCGAGCGCTATTAAAGAAGCCCTGCTTAGCCCACCGACATCAGCTCTGGCAGCGATGGATGCGGCCATCGAAACGCGAGAAGATAGGTAAAGGCGCTGGCCAATCCAACGGCCCCGGGCGCATTACGTCTCAGGGAATTTCTTTAACATACTGTTATCCAAGCAATTTGGCGGGTCTCCTGGAATCCCGACACGCTGACGACCGCTTTTGCGACGGGTGCAACCGATGAACGATCAGCGCCCCGATCCCGATGAATTGCTGAGCCGTATCCAACAGCAGGAAGAGAAGCGCCGCCGCGGGCGGCTCAAGGTCTTCTTCGGGGCCGCAGCGGGGGTGGGCAAGACCTATGCGATGCTCTCCGAGGCGAAGGAGCGTCGCGCGGATGGCGAGGATGTCCTCGTCGGCTGGGTCGAGACCCATGGCCGTGCGGAAACCGAGGCCCTGCTCGCGGGGCTCGAACAACTGCCGAGGCGCAGGGTGGAGTACCGCGGGACCCAGCTCCAGGAATTCGACCTCGATGCGGCGCTCGAGCGCCGGCCCTCGTTGATCCTCGTCGATGAGCTCGCCCACACCAACGTAGAAGGGTCGCGCCACCCGAAGCGCTGGCACGACATCGAGGAGCTGCTCGATGCCGGGATCGATGTCCATACCACACTCAACGTCCAACATCTGGAGAGCCTGAACGACGTGGTCAGCAGGATCACCGGCATCCGCGTGTGGGAAACCGTTCCGGACAAGATGCTGGAAGAAGCCGATGAGGTGGAGCTGGTCGACCTGCCTCCTGATGATCTCTTGCAGCGCTTGAAAGACGGCAAGGTCTATATCCCCCATCAGGCCGAGCGGGCGGTCGAGCATTTCTTCCGAAAAGGCAACCTGATTGCGCTGCGCGAGCTGGCGCTCAGGCGCACGGCCGACCGGGTCGACGCACAGATGCGCCAGTATCGTGACGACTGGTCCATCCGGGACGTCTGGCAGGTCAAGGAGCGCTTGCTCGTGTGCGTCGGTGCCGACGCACAGGCCGAGCGCATCGTGCGCGGCGCCCGGCGGCTCGCTCAAACCCTGGGTGCCGAATGGATCGCGGTCTACGTCGAGACCCCCAAACTCCAGCGACTGCCGGAGCAGAGGCGTGCCCGCATCCTGGCGACCCTGCGTCTCGCGGAAGAGCTCGGGGCCGAGACCGTCACGCTCACCGGTCACTACATCGGTGAATCGGTCCTTTCCTACGCGAGGGAACGCAACGCGACCAAGATCGTCCTGGGCAAGGCGAGCACCCCAGCCTGGCGACGCTGGCTGTTCGGATCGGCCGTCGAATACATCGTCAGCCGCAGCGCCGACATCGATGTCTTGTTCATTACCGGCGAGACTGCCGAATCGGAGGTCTTCGCCCGTCATCGCCCCTATTTCCTGCGCACCCGTGAATTCCTAGGCCTTGCCGCTCCGCAAGATACCAAGGCCTGGTACCGTCGGCTCGAGCTCCTTTGGGCCGCATTAACGGTGCTCGCTTGTACCGGATTCTCAGCGTTGATGTTCCCATATTTCGCGCTCAGCAACCTCATCATGGTGTACCTCCTCGGCGTCGGTTTGGTGGCCCATCGCCATGGCCGCGGACCTTCGATATTGGCCTCGGTGCTCAGCGTGATCACCTTCGACTTTTTCTTCGTGCCGCCGCGCTTCTCGTTTGCCGTCAGCGACACCGAGTATCTGGTCACGTTTGCGGTCATGCTGAGTGTCGCCCTCATCATCAGCGGCTTGGCGTCGAGCGTACGGTTGCAGGCGAGGATCGCGAGCCACCGCGAGCGCCGCACGGCCGTGCTGTACGCGATGAGTCGGGACTTGAGCGCCACTCGGGGTGAGGAACCGATCGTGCGCGCGGCCATCAAGCATCTCTACGAGGTCTTCGATAGCCCTTGCGTGATCCTGCTCCCCGATGAGCGGGGTAAGATCGCCTATCCGAACACCAAGAGCCAGTTCGGTTCCTTGCATGGGGCCGATCTGGCCATCGCGCAGTGGGTCCATGACCACGGGACACCGGCAGGTCGCGCCACGGATACGCTGCCGGCGAGCGATGCCCTGTATTGGCCGCTCAGCGGCTCCGAGCACACGCTCGGCGTCATCGCGATATTGCCGACGGACCCGCGGCGGGTCTTCGCCCCCGAGCAGCAACGCCTCTTGCAGCTCTTCGCGCACCAGATCGGGCTGGCCCTGGAACGCGTGCGATTGGCGGCGCAGGCTCAAGACAGCCTGCTTCGCGTGGAGGCCGAGCGGCTGCGAAACATCTTGTTGAGCGCCATCTCCCATGATCTGCGCACGCCGCTCGCGGCCATCGTGGGTGCGGCGGGCGCGCTCAGCAGCGACACCTGTCAACTGGATGAGGCGGCCCGCAAAGAGCTCGCAGAGACCATTCAGGACGAGGCCGCCTATATCAGCCGGCTGGTCAACAAGGTGCTAGAGATGGCGAGGCTCGAATCCGGCACGATCGCGCTCAATCGCGAGTGGCAGACCCTGGAGGAGCTGGTCGGCGCGGCCCTGACCGAGCTTGGCAGCCAGTTAATCCATCACCCGGTCGTCACGCAGCTGACTGCCGATCTCGCGCTCATCTTCGTCGATGGGATCATGATTCGAAGCGTGCTGATGAATCTGCTAGAGAATGCGGTCAAGTACACGCCGTCGGGTGGTGGCATCGAGATCACTGCAGAGGAAGAGACAGAGGGCGTCATCGTCTCCGTTGCCGACAGCGGCCCAGGGCTTGCGCCGGGCGAAGAGAAGCGGGTGTTCGACAAGTTCTACCGGGCGAACCGGGAAAGCGGGAACCTGGGGGTGGGGCTGGGACTGGCCATCTGCCGTGCCATCGTGGACGCCCATGGCGGCCGGATCTGGGTAGAGCACGCACCGACAGGAGGGGCAGTCTTCCGATTTCTCATCCCGAGACATGCATCACCACCGCGTCTCGGGGTGGAAGACGACACGGAAACCACGGCGTATGGTTAACCCCTTTATATAGATTTATGTGGCCGACAATCGTCGTGGTCGAGGATGAGGCGCCGATGCGCCGGCTGCTCAAGACCGTGCTGGCGGCCCAAGGTTTTCTGGTCATTCAGGCGGAGAGCGGCCGGCGCGCTCAGATCGAGGCGAGCACGCGCAGACCGGACCTCATCATCCTCGACTTGGGATTGCCGGACCTCGACGGTATCGAGGTCATCCGGCAACTGCGCGCGTGGTCCCGCGTCCCGATCATCGTTCTATCCGCACGCGACCAAGAAGCGCAGAAGGTCGCCGCCCTCGACGCCGGTGCCGATGATTACCTCACAAAACCCTTCGGGGCTGCGGAGCTGCTTGCGCGTGTACGCGTGTCTTTGCGCCATGCAGCCATGGTCCCGGCGAACGACGGGCAGAG
>JBQTJM010000188.1:0-22351 GCA_052387115.1 Gammaproteobacteria bacterium
TCCCTCCCGGCGCTGCTCCGGGAATGAAGTCCGTCGTACAGCGCCACCCCCTCGCCCCTCTCTTCACGGGAAACGGTGTGGATCCGTAGGTGATCTAAGTCTATCAAGCGAAGCCGGCATGTCAAGCCACCGGGACGGGCTCGTTCCTGCTGCCACGCCGAGCCCGGCGCCGGCCGCTGGCCGGTCTAGCCTGCTCGATCGATATTCTAGCGTTCTCAAATAGATACGGGCCTTGCACGCGCGCATGCCCGGTTCGCGCATGCCCGGAGATCCGGCGCCGCGCGCAAGGACGCGGCGACTGCCCTCACACGCGGGCACGACCGGCCATCGATGCTATGCCGGGCGAGACACTGTTGGCCCTAGCTCATGGAAATGTAGTCGCGCAACGCGCGGGCCTCGGCCTCGATCTCCTCCATCCTGGCCTTGACCGCATCTCCGATGCTGACGATCCCGCACAAGCACCCGTCGCCACCGGTCACGGGCACGTGCCGCATCCGCCGGTCGGTCATCAAGGCCATCAGCTTCAACAGCGAATCCAACGGGTTGCAGGTGATGACCTCGGCCCGCATGAGGGCCTGGATGGGCATCCCCAGGATCTCTCTCCCATGGCTCGCGAGCCCGTGCACGATATCCCTTTCGGAGAGCACCCCCCGTGGCCGGCCCTCCCCGTCGCACACGACTACGGCCCCGATGCGGTGTTCCATCATACGCTTTGCCGCGACCGCAATGGTCTCGTCGGCCGGCAGGGTGAACACCCCAGCGCCCTTGACCCTAACGATGTCTTCTACCTTCATGACACACACCTCCTAGGGCAGAGAACTACGGGTGGGTGGCTTGCCCCGAACGGCGTTCACGCCACCGGCTGGAACGATGGCACGGCGATTCGAACGGCCTGGCCTTTCCGAACAGACCTCTTCATAGAGCCCCACGAGCTGGGCCACGACTTGGCCCACCTCGAAGGATTTTACAACCTCGCGGGCACCATTGCCCAAGGCACCCCGCAAGGTGTCATCCGTCAGGAGCTTGCGCATGGCCTCGGCGAGGGCCTCGGGGTCGTCGGGGGTTACGACGCAACCGCCTCTCCCATCGCTCACCAACTCGGGCACCCCGCCCGCCCGCACACCGATGGCGGGAAGCCCCAGCGCCATGGCCTCGAGGAACACCAGCGGTTGGACCTCGGTCGTGGAGGCGGATACGAAGACATCGCACGCCGCGAGCCGCTCGACCAAGGGCGCCCCGTGCAGCATGCCCGTCCACACGACCCGGTCGAAGATCCCCAAGCTCCTGGCCAGCGCCTCGAGCCGCGGCCGCTCGCGCCCGTCCCCGATGATCACGAGGTCCGCATCCAGTCCGCCGGAGCGCAGTCGGGCGAATCCCTCGAGCACGAGGTCGACGCGCTTCTGCTCCACGAGCCTGCCGACGTGGACGGCGGTCGGCCGGTCCATCCCGAACCGTACACGCAGCGCGGCCTTGTGCACAGTGGTAGAGAAACGCCGCAGGTCGATCGGGTTGGATAAAACGTGGACCGGGCGCCTGAGCCTGTGCTCCAAGAGTTCCCGCTGCAGCGCGCGAGCGGGGGTGATCACCGCCGAGCAGCGGTTGTAGAAGAATGCCAGATAACGCCGGAGCAGGCGTTTGATCACCGTGTAATCGAGCCGAAAGTTGCTGAGATATTCGGCCAGGAAACCGTGGTGGCTGCCCACCAGCGGGCAGGATAGGATCTTGGCGCAGGCCACGGCCTCCCAACCGACCGTGAAGATGGTGTGCAGATGGATGACATCCGGCCGAAAATGCCGGAGCTTCGCGAGTGGGCGCGCGATCGTCGGGAAGCGCGCCTGGATGTGCCGGAAGCCGGGCCAAGTGAACGATGGGAACGGGAATACGAGGACACGTTGGTCCAACTCGCCCTGCGGCCCGTCCTCGCCCTCGATCCTGCTCACGTCCATGGTGAATACGGCGACCGCATGCCCGCGGCGCACCAACTCGTTGGCGGTGGTCACGACCGAGCGTACGACACCGTTGACTTGCGGGAGGAAGGTATCGGTGAAGAGGGCGATGCGCATGTCTCGATCTCGCTCGCCGATGTATCAAGCGGTGCCCGCCTCCAGGCGCGCATGCAGCGCCTGGCAGGCGCGGTACAGCTCTAGGACCTCGGGCACCAGGGCGAAGGACGCTATGACCTTCTCGAACTCACAGCCCGGTTTCAGGAGCTGCGGCAACTCCTGCGACAACTCGAACACATGTACGCCGTGCTTGCGGGCGACGACGAGATAATACAGGTAATGCAGCGCGCGGATCGCGAGCTTGGGATCGTGATAGGCATCGAGGATGGGGACCAGGAAAGCGAGTTGTAACGATCGAGAGCGCGCATCGACCACCGCCGTCCCATCCGAGACGGTGCAGATCATCGGCAATGCGGCGGCGGTCTCGGCGTCCGAAAAGCCGATGCGAGGCCATGGGACCTCGGGTTTCGGCAGGCCGAACAGTCCCGCGAAGGCCTTCTGGTAGCACCATGCGAGGCTGCAAGCCACCGGATCTCTGACCGGGGTCGTATCCGGGTTCGAGAACAGTCGGAGCTTGGGAAACAAGGCGCGCCGCAAGTCGCCCAGAGATCGGTCGGTAGCGCTGTTGAGCAGCACCCGGTAACCCAGACCGGCGATCGCGACCACCCGCGACAAGGGCTCGAACTGGGCAAGCTCTTCGAGCAATAGCTGGATCGCCCTCGGCTCCACGGCGGTCTCGGTCCAGGCCAGGAACGCGATCACATTACCACTAATATAGGTGTTCTTGGAGTGCCGCCAGGCCTCCAGCACCGAGCGCACCTGCCCCTCGCTGATCGTGACACCTCGGAATCCCTCGCCCGCCATGCGGTAGATGTGAGAATTGAAGGCCGTGACCCCGAATTCGGTGACGCACCCCCACCTGAGGCACAGGACAAAGTATCTGGCGAGCAGGAACTCCTGCCAGCTCCGATGGATGAATCGGACCTTGTCCGGGCCGGTCGAGACGAACACCGTGCGCTGGGTGATCGCCGTGCAGGTGTTGCGGTGCCCGACCAGACCGAAACCGAACCAGACGTCGCTACCCCCACCCGCGAGCGCCTGCTCGGACGTGAGCTCCGCACGCCAGCGTTCCACCACCGTCCGCGCCTCGGCGAGCAGGGTCTGGGTATCGATCTCGCCGCGGTGCTGGTAGAAGAAGAGCCACGCGACCAAGGTAAGGGCGTCCAGGAGATGGTCGATCTCGACGGTCGCGCCGTCCGCTGTGGGCAGGCCGACGAGATGACTGCGCCGCAACATGGTGCGAATGGTCTCATCCATGATCGTTCCCGCAGTAAGCCCCCGTGCACCGAAGCCGTGCTCGGTGTCGGGTTCGAAGTTCGACAGGATGAGGGGCGTGAGCACGAGCTCGAGGAGGCGTGGATCGGTGACCCGCGACAACCAGCGCTTGCAGGCGGGGAAGGTCCGCTCTGCTTGGGGGACCGTGAGGCGCAGGACTTCCAGGACATCGCGTGGGTCGCTGGCCAGGCGTTCCAAGCCGTGCAGTCCACTGCGGACCGCCGCCACGATCGCGAAGCGCGGGTTGTCACGATAGCGGGTCACGACGCCACGCAAGGTATCGACGACGGACGACAGGCCGATGGTCGGATGATTGACCAGAAAATCGTCCACCCCGTCGAGGATGACCGTGACCGCCCGGTTGCGGAATACATCCTCGATCCACTCGGAGCGGTGATCACGACCGGGGTAGAGGTGCGTGACCCACGCCGACCACCACGCCCACAGCGCCTCCCACAAGCGTCCCGCGTGCGGCTCCTCGCGAGACAGCGTGACCTGCTGCATGGGGATGAAGAGCGGAAACGGGGTCGCGGGCCCCGGCTGGGCCAGATACAGGCGACCCAGGCGCCAGGCGAGCATGCGCATCACGGCCGACTTGCCCACCCCGGCGGCGCCGGTGACGACGATCTGGCGCGGCCTTTCTCGGCCCTGCATGAGCCGCTCGCAGACCAGCGCGCAGATGTCCTCCTGGGTACCGAGCGAGGCGGCGTTCGCGGTGGCCACGGCACGGTCCGCGGGCGCCGCTTCTCCGGCCACCTGGTCGATGAGTGCCGTCGTGCCGGTCACCCGGTTGACCTCCGCGACCCGCACCAGGGTACGATCCACCACCTGCAGGGCCGGATCGGCACCGTAGCGCCCTACGAAACCCGCCACGATGCTCACGATCGGCGCGTTGGGACGCTTCGGGACCTTGACGGACCCGTGGGTGCCGCGGAAATAGATGTCGCGCTCTTGATCGGCGACCTGGATGGGCACCGAGAGGTCGGACTTGGCGTAGATGTCGTGGGTCACCGGTACCGGTAGCCCCAGGCCGTCCACGCCGGCGACGGCCTCCATGAACTCGCGTTCGAGGGTGAGCAGCCACGGGTTGTGCCAGCGCAAGACCGCTATGATCTCGTTCCTGCCCCAGTCCTTTCCCCCCTGGGTGACGAAACGGACGGTCCGCAGCAGCGGCGCCATGAGCGGATACACCGTCGCGTAGGCCACCTTGCCGAACCCGGCCATGAGCGGATCCCCGCCACGATGGGGCACGGCGATGTTGATGATGCGCCGGGTGCGCAGCCACAGGGATGGCAAGGCGTCGGGATCCGAGTCCGGCGACAGACCGCGGCCATCCCGATAGGCACGTCGCAACATCTCCTTGACCACGAGCCCCCCGGTGCTATGGGTGACGAACAGGAGGTGGCGATAACCCTTGAGCTCGGTCTCCAACCAGGTCTTGAGATCATCCGCCGCCGGCGTGATCGCGGTCCGCTCCCAGAGCCGCGACGGATACGAAAAAGAGGCGACATCGAGGTCGAGACCCGCGGCATCGAGCACCCACTGGGGCATCCGGCCCCAGGTCCGGCGGCAGTCCCCGAACACGCCATGGATGAACAGCACCATCACATCGGTACTCGGGCCGGCGGCCTTGTGGACCAGGCCGTACTGGCCGTGGCTGGTCCAGAACTCAGCACTCATGGGCCGATAGGATAGCCGATAGGATAGTGGGGTTGGCGGCGAGGCGCAGGCTACCGGCGAAAAAAAGGGAGGCATGAGCCTCCCTTTTTCAATCGCGAGCGGATCGCTGGTTCAGAAGGCCAACCCTAGATAGCCACCGACGGTCCAGAAGGAGAGGTCTTTGTCCGTATCACCGGCAAGCGGAATGAAACCGAGGCCCGCTTCCGCGGCCTCCCGACGGGTGACCTCGACGAAATTGTTCTGCGTGTTGCTGATGTTTGACACGAGGTGGTAACGAGCGTCCATACCGAACTTGATACCGGGGAGGATCTCGTATTCGGCACCGGCTCCGAACTGCGCCCCGACATCGAGATAGGTCGCTGCGTCCGACGGCGGGCTGATGACGTTGAAGTCGAGACCCACCGGGATGATCCAAGGCCGGAACTTGCTGCCTTGCAAGAACTTGATCTTAGGCGAGGCGCTGACGGTAAACATCGTGATGTTCTGGTCACCCGTGACCAAGCAACCGCCATCCGGCTCCAAGGCATCGAAGGAGGCCGCGTTGGTCAGTAGCGAGCATTCCGCAGCGGGCACCACGAGGACCGCGTTTTCGCCACCGAAGTTCTTGAATTCCAAGCTGATCTCGCCGAGGGCCTCAGTGCCCTTCCAAAGCCCCCAGAGATCATCCGTCATGCTATGCTCGATCGCGGCCCCGACATACCACGCGCCGTCCGCATCTTGTTCCGGAAATCCCAGCAGTTGCCCGGTTCCATCCACGTTGTGGGTATCCGTAAACGATTCGAAGCCGCGGGCGTAATCTGCGTAGGCGGCGTAACCACCCCGGAAGAATATCAAGTTCTTCATGGTGCGCTTCCCGGGCGCTTCCTCGACCTTGGTCACCCGGTCCGTGATCTCCTGGTGCTGGGTCGAGTTTCGGGTCTCCTCGCTCTCCATCCGCTGATCCTGCGCCGCTTCTCCGGTGCGCATGCGGTCCAACTCCTGCTGCAACGCGTTCATCTCCCGCTGCATCTGACGTAGTTTGTCCTCTATGGGCCCGATTCTGTCGTGGGCCAGTGCCTCGGGACACACCGCCGCGAGTGCCGGCAGCGCCAGGCCCGCGATGATACCGTGAACCGTCGAAGACATCGTTTTGGGATTCCCCCGCCCTCTTTTCATGATCGACCCCCTCTTGCTGGTTGTGGCCGGGGCGCCTCCGGCCAGTGATGTGGCACAAAAAACACAATACCTACCCGATAAGACGCCTATTTTTGTAAGACTACGACAGTCCTTACGTGCCTGTCAATGCTCGCGGAACGCTCTGGATCGGGTTGCGCCGTCCCCTACTCGCAGGGCCTCATCCAAGACCGTGTCATCCATGCAACGCCCGCCGAAGGCGTCACAGTCCCTTGACCCCCTGGATCAGCTCGGACGCCATCTTCTGACCGTCGCCATAGAGCAGGCGCGTGTTGTCCGCATAGAACAGGGGGTTCTCGACCCCGGAGAAGCCGGTGCCCTTGCCGCGTTTGATCACGATGACGTTCTTGGCCTTGTCCGCATCCATGATGGGCATGCCGTAGATGGGGCTCGCCTTGTTGGTCCGGGCGTCGGGGTTCACCACATCGTTCGCCCCGATGATCAGGGCCACGTCGGCCTTCGGGAACTCGGCGTTGATGTCCTCCAGGTCATAGATCTTGTCGTAAGGGACGCCGGCCTCGGCGAGGAGTACGTTCATGTGTCCCGGCATGCGCCCGGCCACCGGGTGGATCGCGAACTTCACCATCACCCCCCGCTCCTCCAGGAGCTCGGTCAGCTCCCAGATCTTGTGCTGGGCCTGGGCCACCGCCATCCCATACCCCGGGATGATGATCACCTTCTCGGCGAAGGCCATCATGATGGCCGCGTCGGATCCCTCGATAGCCCTCATGCTACCCTCGACCGCTCGTTGATCGATCTGAGCATCCGAGGTCCCGACTCCCGCGAACAGGACATTGGCGAGCGAGCGGTTCATGGCCTTGGCCATCAACTGCGTCAAAAGCGTACCGGCCGAGCCGACCACGGTGCCGGCGATGATCATGGCCGCATTGTCGAGCACGAACCCCTCGAGGCCGACGGCCAAGCCGGTGAGCGCGTTGTAGAGTGAGATCACGACCGGCATGTCGGCACCACCGATGGGCATGGTCATGATCACCCCGAAACCCAGAGCCAGCACGAAGAACAGGAACACCACCGGGCCGTAGGGATGGATGAACACCATGACGAGTGCGAGGACCGCGAAGGCCACGAGCCCCCCTGTCATGATCTGCTTCTGCATCGCCTTGGGGAACAAGCCCCCGCGCTTGGTGAGGTCTTGCAGCTTGGCGAACGCGACCAGCGAGCCGGTAAACGACACGGCCCCGATGAGGCCCCCGAGCACCGCGAGGAACAGAGCCACGGCCCCATGCTCGGTGCTCGCCTTGGACAGCTCGACAGCGCCGATCGCGGCGGCGGCGCCGCCGCCCATGCCGTTGTAGAGGGCGATCATCTGCGGCATGTCGGTCATCGGCACCCGCTTGCCGGACACCCACGCCGCAATGCCCCCGAGCGCGATGGCGAGGGTCATCAGCAGGTAGTTGTGCATGTCCGGCCACAGGTAGGTGATGACGACGGCCACCGCCATACCCCCGCCGGCCCACACGATCCCGTCCCGTGCAGTCACGGGCGAGCTCATGCGCTTCAGCCCAAAGATGAACAGGACGGCCGCGGAAAAGTAGGCAATCTGTATGACGGTGTTCATTATTTTTGTCCCTTGCTGCTCTTGAACATCTCCAGCATCCGCTCCGTCACCACATAGCCGCCTACCACGTTGCCGGCGGCGAGCGCCACCCCGAGGAAACCGATGATGGTCTGCACGGTGCTGTCGGGATCCGCCTGCCCGAAGGCCACCATGGCCCCCACCAGGACGATGCCGTGCACGAAGTTCGATCCGGACATGAGCGGCGTGTGCAGGATCACGGGCACCCGGCTGATCACCTCATAACCGGTGAAGGCCGCCAGCATGAAGATATACAGTGCGACAAATCCCTCGATCATGACTGCCCTCCTTCGATCAGGGTCCTGATCGGTCCGAATTTGATCTCCCCGTCGCGCGTCAGCGTGCTGTCGCGCAACACCTCGTCTTCCCAATCCGGTGCGAGCTGGCCGTCCTTGACCATGAGCTGCAGCAGGTTGAGCATGTTCTTGGCGTACATCTCACTCGCATGGGTGGCGAGGGTGCTCGGCACGTTGACCGGGCCGAGAATCTCGACTTCGTGATACCGGACACCCTTATCCGGTATGGTCAGCTCGCAGTTGCCGCCGCTCTCGGCGGCGAGATCGATGATGACGGAGCCCGCGCGCATGTGCTCGACCATCGCCGCCGTGATGATGCGCGGGGCCCGCTTGCCGGGCACCGCGGCGGTGGTGATGACGGCATCGGCCTGCGCCACGTGCTTGGCGATGAGGTCCTGCTGCTGCTGTTTTTCTTCGGCCGTCAGCTCGCGCGCATAGCCGCCCTGGGCGTCGGCCTTGATGTCCATCTGGATGAACTTGGCGCCCAGCGACTGCACCTGCTCCTTGGTCGCCGGCCGCACATCGTAGGCCTCCACCATGGCGCCGAGCCGGCGGGCCGTGGCGATGGCCTGGAGGCCGGCAACGCCCACCCCGACGATGAGAAAGCGCGCCGGGCGGATGGTGCCGGTCGGCGTGGTCAGCATGGGCATGAACTTACCAAGCCGGTACGCGGCCATCAGCACGGCGCGATAGCCGGCGACCGAGGCTTGCGACGACAGCGCATCCATCGACTGGGCGCGTGATATGCGCGGGAGCAGCTCCAGGGACAGGGCGGTGATGCGACGATCGCGCAGGCGCAGGACGACATCACTGTTCTTGTGCGGCATGAGGAGACCGATCAGGATGGTCCCCTCGCGCAGTCGCTCCGCCTCCTCCAGGGTCGGCGGCTGGACCTTCAGCACCACGTCCCCCTCCCGGTAGAGCTCCGCGGCGTCGGTCACGATCCGGGCACCGGCGGCGGCGAAGGCCTCGTCCGAATGGAAGGCCCCGGCCCCGGCACCCGCCTCCACCAGCACCTCGACACCGAGCTTGACCAGGCGCCCGACGACATCCGGCACGGTCGCGACACGCTGTTCGCCCGCCGCGCTCTCTTTGGGTACGGCGATTCTCATACTGATCCCCTGGTCATAGTCATCCCCTGGTCATGGGGGTCGCGTGGTGATAGCCCCTTGTGATCGTGCGCCGGGTGTGGTCCGGTGATGAACTCTCGCTCGGCGGTCTTGTTGTTATTCGCTGCACCGGCGGCCCCCTCGGATGCGGTGGGAGTTGCGGGCCGACCGCAGCATGTTGCCTAATGTAACGGAAACAGTACAGCCGTATCAACGCTGCGGTGCACAGAACCGCGGCGGGGCATCGGGAGACCGGGCGCCGGCGCCTGTGGCAACACACCCACGCGGCGCCCGCGGGATCCGAAGCGCCCGCCGTGGCGCCGCGCAGCACCGAGCTTGGAGCCGCGGGTGTCGTTCTATGCCAATGATAGCCTTGGGCTTTCCTCGCGTCTTGGAGAACCACCGCGGCGGCCGGCGCGGTACGGGAATCGTCGCGGCCAGCGCGACGTTGGATTTCCGCGCGCCATGCGGTACACTCCCCCCCGCCAACCGTTGTTGGCAGGTGCCGCGCACCTTGAGACGCGCATTTGATAAGAGTGGGACGATTGTCTACCCTTTGGGTACGCCGTCCCTAAAGGTGGCCCGCCCGAGCGGGTGGTTGTCTATCGATAAGAGTAACGATGAGGAGGCGTCTTTTATGAAGCGGATAATCCATCTTATGTCCATGGGCCTAGTGGCGTTCGTGATGGCCTCGTGCGGGTATAATCCTCCGGAATCTAGTTCCTACCAAGGTTCCACCAACGCCCCGATCACCGAGGAAGAGCAAGCCAGACAGCCCTCGGTCAACGAGTAACCCGTCATCCACGGGTCGCGGATGGGGGGCTGGCGACAGCCCCCCATTTTTTATTCTTTGGGGCCCGCGGGCGGCCCCTGAGCCGATCATTCCGGCGCCGTCAAGGTGCCTCGGAGCGACTCGGTTGATGGCCTTTTCGACCGAACCAGAACATCAGGCCGGCACCCAGGAGCCCGGCAAACCCGGCTCCGAGGGCCGTTGGCCAGCCCCAGTCCCCCACTTCGTAACGATCCGGGTAAGGGTCCCCGACGATGCCGGGGATGCTGGGCAGGTCGCCGTCCCCACCCGCGACCTTCAACTGTGCCTTCATACCTTTTTCCATGTGCTGGGCGATGTCGCAATGAACGAAATAGGTCCTCCTCGTGCTCGGCAGGATGAAGGTGCCGGTCTTCTGTGCGGGACCGGTGACCTCGATGTGGAACATGGCTTGGGGATAGAGATACTTGGGCAAGCCATGCATCATCCACTGATGCCGAACAGGGTCCTCGTTGATGAAGGTCAGCTTGACCCGCGTGCACGGCCCGGCCTCCCATTCGTTCCGGTCATAGCTGAACATCTTGCCGGGGTACTGCCGCGCGTACTTCTTCCCCGTCTTCACCGTGATCTCCACGTCTCCTGCAATCTCGGTGCAGTCTTGCGGCAGCTTCTCCGTGTTCTCGTTCATGACGGCACCGTCCAGGTCCATGTTCATCCCTTCGTGTTGATGGTGGGCGTGCTGCCCCTCCGGCAACCGTAGTTTGGGCGTGGGCTGGCCGGCCGCCGGCGGCGCCGCGGCTGCCGGCTTGGCCTCCTCCTCGGCGGCCTGCTGGCAAGCGGGGAACAGCACGACGCTCAAACAGGCGCACAGGCACGCCAGCCGCGCCTGCCTCATCGGCTTACCGGCCTGCGCCCGAGATGGTAGCCGGCGAGTCCGACCCCGCCCAGCACCAGGCCCGCGAGGAAGGCCAACGCGATCGCGCTCAGCAGCGAACGGGGGATGCTCTCCGGTTCCACCAGCATGCCATCCTGGTCGTAGCTCGCCCACACCGGGAACTTCCTCTGGTAGAACTCCTTGGTGAAGAAGGGCTTGAGGTCCACCCCGTGCAGGGTAGGCAGGCCCTGCTCCCGTAGATAGGACTTGTAGACGATGAGGCTCAAGTTTCCGCCGGGGAAGACACCGTCATTGGTGATGGCCTTCTCCCGATGGTCATGAAACATCCATACCCCCGGCCCATAGCCGTTCAGTCCGTCGTCCGTGGTATCCAACACCAGATCGAGGCGCTGGGCGGGGGCCAGATCGAACACGTCGCGCGTGATCCAGGCCGTGGGGTTGTGCTCGATGCCGTCGTAATGGGTGATCGCGAGCCTATGGCCGTGGGTGTGGATGGCGATGCTGCGATCGTCTCCGCCGTTCGCCATGCGCAGTTTCACCTTCTGGTTGGGCTCGACGATGATCAGCGAATCGCGGATCGTATAAGGAAACGAGTACCCATTCAGCAGGAAATACTCCGACGAGGCCTTGGTGATATCGAACCCGCTGGTCGTGGCCTTCCCGATCAGGCGTGGATCGTTCGCGGCCTGTATCATTTCGCCGAGATCGCGGTCCACCTCTTGGTAGAGCAGATCGTACTCGCTCGCGAATCGCTCTTTGATCGCGGCCGCCGGGTGGCGCACCTGGCCGGCGCCGAGGTTGAGGGTCTGGACCCAGTTGTCGGGGCGATTCTCTTCGACGACGAACATCCCCATGAGCCCCATCATGATATGCACCGGCGGCTGCTCATGGCAATGGTAGAGCATCGTGCCCGTCTGCCGCGGCGTCATCTCGTAGGTGAAGCTCGTACCCGGCAGGGTCGCGGTATGGCTGGTCTCGGGCACGCCGTCGTTCCCCCGATGCTCCCCGTGCAGGGGATTATCGAGGAAGTAAGGGTGATCGACCCCATGAAAATGAATGGTATGGGGCAGGTAGTGAGTGTTCTCGAGCGTCACCCGCACGGTGTCGCCTGCCTCCACGCGGATGGTGGGCGAGGGCATGCGCAACAGCGGGCTGGCCTCCATGCTGAAGATGTCTTTGGTCGCCATGCCGTGGGGTTTTGGCACGAATGTCCAGAAGCCGGGCTGGATCCCGGGTGCGATAGAATAAGTAGGGACCGGGAAGGCCACCTCGGGGGACCGGCCGTTGAGCTCGGCCACCTCGAGCCTGATATGGATGACATCGGGATCACCGTCCCCATCGCGGTCGCTCTCCAGCACCACCGCGTCCATGGCCAGTCCCGACTCCATGAGCGTGGTGTGGGAGACGTTGTTGGTGCCCTTCGTGACGGCGGCCACGAATGCGGGGTTGTCGGGCGCGCAGCCGAGGGATTCGTCGATGGTGACGTCGTCGATGACCTGAGACGACCGCCAGCCCGGGGGCGAGTCCGGGCAGGGCGGTTCCACCTTCCCCAACGCGAACTCCTTGGTGGGAGGGGCGGGCTCGTAGGGCGGCATCCGCATCCACCACCAGGACACAACGCCGGCAGCGATGACGAGGACGACCACCATCACGATGGTCGGTGTTTTACGGCTTGGGATCTTCACGGACAGTCTCCACGATGCAGCGCGGCATCGCCTCCTCAATATCACGCTCCGATGCGACGCATCCTGCGCTCACAGGAGCGGATGCGTGACTCTTCCCGCTCCAAAGCGACGAGGCATCATGGTGGCCCAGCGAGCGCCGAAGGCCAGTAACCAAGATCAAACCAGCGCGGCCAAGGCGTGAAACGCGCCCAGGATGCGTTCTTGTGCGCAGGGTTCGATCCGCAAGCGCTGTGATAGGAAAGGACCGGCCGGCCGGCCAGGCCGCCTCAACGATGCCGGCCGATCGCATATCGGGGTCCGAAACCACATGAGGCCGGCCGACCCTGCCTGCTCTCCGCGTGTGTGTTCCCTCACCGTTCTGGTCCAAGAACGGATGGTCTACACGATGGAAAAGTGATCAGACCTCGGAGCGTTGATGGAAGTTCCGAATGGCGGGCCGAAACCCCGCGCCGCGCCCCCTCCCGTCCGGGAGGGGGGCACAGCCACGGCTCGACCCCACGCAACGCCGCCGGGCTAGTCTTGTTTCATCCAGCGAACGAAAAACACGGCCCCGACGACCACGACCAGCGCGACGATGATCCCGACCGGTGTCTTCAACATCTCGACCAGTTCCAGAATTCCACCCATTGTAGTTTCCTCTTCGTTGACAGTTTACAAAACACCTTTGGACTGCGACCCGAGCATGACCGCGGCCGAGCACTCCGGTCGGGCGCCCATCATACCGGTCGCTTACCCTCTGTCAAGGTTGAGGTGTCGATCGATCGCGATCGCGCCGACAACTTGCAGGTTGATCACGGGATGGGATCACGGGACGGGGTCACGGAACGGGGCCAGGGAACCAGCGCCGGGAATGGTGTCATGGCGCTCGTCCGGTCAAGCGGCTTGTACCGGAATGGCATGACCGACGCGGGTGACGCCATTGTGCTCGTCGAGATAGACCAGGGTCGGCGCGAACCCAGCCAGCTCTTCCTTGCTCACGCCCGCGTAGCTGCAGATGATCACACGGTCCCCGGGTGCAGCCTTGTGGGCAGCCGCTCCATTGACCGATACCACGCGCGAGCCGGCCTCGGCGCGGATTGCGTAGGTGGTGAAGCGTTCGCCGTTGGCGAGGTTATAGATCTGGATCTGCTCGTACTCGCGGATCCCCGCGGCGTCCAGGAGCCGCCCGTCAATCGCGCACGAACCTTCGTATTCGCGCTCCGAGTGCGTCACCCGAGCACGGTGCAGTTTGGCTTTCAGTACAGTCAGATACATCGGGCGAGCCCCACGAGCCCAGCCGCGATTATGGCCGAAACCCGCGGCCCCTTCAATGTGTCGCAGGCACGGCGGTATTGTCGATGAGCCGGGTATCGCCCAGCCAGGCGGCTGCCAAGACCACGAGATCGGTATCCGTCTGCCGAGCTACCATGAGATCCGCCCTACGCCGCACCGCAAAATAATCGGGCCGAAACCCGAGGGCCTCGAGGTCCGAGACCCCCCGTGCCTCGACGCCGGCATGGTCGCGGTCCCCCGAACCCAGAACCTGTGCCGCGTGTTGCAGCGCACGGTAGAGCCCCGGCGCGATGGCCCGTTCCTCGGTGCTGAGGTAACGGTTGCGCGAGCTCAGGGCCAGGCCGTCGGCCTCCCTGACGGTGGCCACCGACTCGATCGAAACCGATAGATCCAGGTCGGCGACCAAGCGCTTGATCAGCGCGAGTTGCTGATAGTCCTTCTGGCCGAATACCGCGACATCGGGCGCCACGAGATTCAGGAGCTTGGTCACCACGGTGGCCACGCCGGTGAAATGCCCGGGCCGGGACGCCCCGCACAGGATACGGTCGAGCGCCGGTACCTCGACACGCGTGTGGCCCGCGAGACCATGGGGATAGAGGTCGCCGATCTCCGGGGCGAACACCAGGTCCACGCCCGCCTCTCGGAGCAGGCACGCGTCCCCCTCCGGTGTCCTCGGATAGCGCTCGAAGTCTTCGCCGGCAACGAACTGCGTGGGATTGACGAACACCGAGACCACGCTGCGCTCGGCCAGCGTCCACCCCTTGCGGATCAACGCGAGGTGACCGGCGTGCAGGTTGCCCATCGTCGGGACGAGGGCGATGCGCTGCCCCTCGCAGCGCCACGCCCTCAGGCGCTCGCGCAGGGGTCCTGGCCGCGCAATCGTCTCCATCAGTCGAAGCCGTGCTCGGGGCCGGGGAAGGCCCCCGATTTCACCTCGCGCACATAGGCCGCGAAGGCCTCTTGGACACTACCCGCCGGGGCGAGGAAATCCTTGGAAAAACTCGGGCTGCGGCGGGTGGCGCCGAGCAGGTCGTGGAGCACCAGGACCTGGCCGTCGCAATCGCGGCCGGCGCCGATGCCGATGACCGGGATCTCGACGGATGCCGTGATCTCGGCCGCCAGCCCGCGCGGTACGCATTCGAGCACCAGCAACTGGGCGCCGGCCCGGCACAGTGCCTCGGCGTCGCGCCGCAGGGTCTCTGCCGCCACGGGCTCGCGCCCCTGGACTCGATAACCACCCAACCGGTGGATAGACTGTGGCGTGAGCCCGAGATGGCCACAGACCGGGATCCCGCGTTCGCAGAGGAGCCTCACGCCCTCGTCGAGCCACGCGCCCCCCTCGATCTTGACCACCTGGGCGCCGCCCTCGCCGAGGAGCCGCGCCGCATTTCCCAGGGCCGCGGAGGGTGTCGCGTAGCTCATGAAGGGCATGTCGGCGACGACGAGTGCACGCTCCGAGCCGCGCTGCACGCAGCGCGTGTGGTAGATCATGTCGGCAAGACGCACCTCGAGGGTCGTATCGCCGCCCTGGATCACCATGCCCAGGGAATCGCCGACCAATAGCACCTCGACACCCGCTCGATCGGCCAGCCGTGCGAAGGTAGCGTCGTAGGCCGTGAGGCAGGCGATACGCTCGCTGCTCTTCAGCCGTTTCAAATCGGTGATCGAGATCCTGCCCATGATCCGGCTAAGAGGTGGGACGCGCGCTCATCCGATCTTCTCCAGGCCCGCGATCGGACAGTTGCGGATCAACGACGCGATCGGCCCCAGGGTGGGGACCTCCAGCCCAGGCGCGATCTCCAAGAGCGGGTACAGCACGAAGGCGCGTTGCGCGAGCCCGGGGTGCGGTACCGTCAGGTCGGACCCGCAGAGCTCGGCGTCCCCGTACAGCAGGAGATCGAGGTCCAGTATACGCGGCCCCCAGCGCGCCGGCCCGCGCACCCGCCCGTGCCGGCTCTCGATGCTTTGCAGGTGGGCCAGGAGCCGCGGGGCCGGCAGGCGTGTCGCGAGGGAGCACACGGCATTCACATAGTCCGGCTGGCCCGGTGGGCCCATGGGGGGGCTGCGATAGAGGGAGGAAGGCTGGATGACCGTGGTATCCGGCAAGGCCGCGAGCGCCGTCAGTCCACGGCGCACCTGCAAGACCGGATCGTCGAGGTTGCTCCCGAGACCGACATAACAGCGCACGGGATCGTCCCCGCGCCCCCGCGCCTCCGCCATCAACTCGACGCGCGCTTGCGGCGCCGGTGGCGCGACGCGCCAACCTTGGGCGCGGTCTCGATCATGGCCCGGCGGCGTTCCTCGCCCGCGTGCTGAAACTCGGTCCACCAGTCGAACAGTCCCGGGACCTCTTCGCCGGCCAGGGTGCGGAGCTCGAGGAAATCATAGGCGGAACGGAACCGGGGGTGCGCCAGCGTGCGGAACGGAGTTGCGCCGGTGCGGCGCGCGAGCCTGGGCTGCAGGGTCCAGATGTCGCGCGTCATCTGGGTGTAGCGGCGTGGGATGGCGATGCGCCCGATCTGGCGCGAGATCACGGTGTCCGCCGCGAGCTGCAGTGCCTCCATGGCGCCTAGGCCATGGCCGCGATGCTCGCCCATGAGCCGCCGCAGCGGGTCCCATAAGAGCGCCGCGAACAGAAACGCGGGGGTGACCGGTTTGCCCGCCGCGATCCGGCGGTCGGTGTTCTCCAACGCCCGCACCAGGAGCATGTGCGGGAACCCGCCTTCCTCTTCACCGAGACAGGTCTCGATCTGCGGGAACAACTCGCCGAAGAGACCCAGGTGGCGCAGCGATTCGAAGCTCTGTGCGGCGCACCCCGTGAGAAACAGCTTCTGGATCTCCTCGAAGAGGCGCGAGGGCGGGATCTCGGCCAGCAGGCCGCCGAGATCGAAGATCGCCCGCTCGGCCACGGGGTCGATGGTGAACCCGAGCTTGGCGGCGAACCGGACGGCGCGCAGCATGCGCACCGGATCCTCACGGAAGCGCAGGTGCGGGTCACCGATGGTACGGATGCGACCCGCCTCGATGTCCTCCATGCCACCCACGTAGTCGACCACCGAAAAGCCCTCGATGTTGTAGTAGAGGGCATTTACCGTAAAGTCGCGACGGAAGGCATCGCTGTCGATGTCGCCGTAGACGTTGTCGCGCAGGATGCGGCCGGCATCGGTGACGGCTCCCCCCTCGTCGGCCCCGGCGGCGTGCGGGCTGCGAAAGGTCGCCACCTCGATGATGTCACGCCCGAAATGGACGTGTGCCAGACGGAACCGGCGCCCGATGAGCCGGCAATTGCGAAACAGCTCGCGCACCTGCTCCGGCAGGGCACTGGTCGCGACATCGAAGTCCTTGGGCTCGCGCCCCAGCAACAGGTCGCGCACGCCGCCGCCGACCAGATAGGCCTCGTAGCCCGCGCTCTGCAGGCGGTACAGTACCTTCAACGCCCGCTCGTCGATGTTGGCGCGCGAGATGATGTGGCCCGAGCGCGGGATGACGCGGGGTGGGCGCTGGAGATGGGTGACTGTCGCGGAGGTTTGAGGGTCCATCGGTGGCCGGCGCGCCCAAAGCCTTTGGAGCAACTCGCCTACGTGCTTATAATACCATCTTTTTTTCGCCCCGCTCCCTTCGTCTAGCGGTCCAGGACGTCGCCCTCTCACGGCGAAAACAGGGGTTCGATTCCCCTAGGGAGCGCCATATCACCCGAGCCGCCGCGCATGTTCCTGTCCACGAAAGCCGTTCCCGCCGCCGAGCGACTCATCTTCGCCCTCGATGTACCGAGCACGGACGATGCGATCCGTCTGCTCGCCACCCTGGGCGAGACCGTATCTTTTTACAAGCTCGGGCTCGAGCTATTCATGGCAGGGGGGTACTTCGAGCTCATGGACCGGCTGGCGGACCAGGGCAAGAAGGTCATGGTGGACCTCAAGTTCTTCGATGTGCCCGAGACGGTACGCCTCGCGGTGCGGCAGTTGGCCAAGCACAGGCCCTCCTTCGCCACCGTACACGGCAACGACGCGATACTGGCCGCCGCGGCCGGCGAGAAGGGTCCGGTCCGGATCCTCGCGGTGACCGTGCTGACCAGCCTGGACCAGGGCGACCTCGCAGACCTCGGCTTCCAGTGCGATGTGGAGTCGCTGGTGCTGTCCCGCGCCCGGCGCGCCCTCGCCCTCGGCTGCGACGGGGTGGTGTCCTCGGGATTGGAGGCCGAGCGGCTGCGTGCATCACTTGGAGATCGGTTCCTCATCGTCACCCCGGGCATCCGCCCGGTGGCCAACACAGACGACCAGAAGCGCACGGTGGATGTCGAGGCGGCCTTCGAGAACGGCGCCGACTACATCGTGGTCGGCCGGCCGATCCGCGATGCCGCGGACCCGCGCCAGGCGGCGGAACGGATCCAGGAGCGGATCCAGCGTCTGTTCTAGCCCTAACCGGGCGGGCGCGGTTTCCCTACTTCTCAATGAGATAATCCTCGATCACGAGCACATCCATCCCCGTCGTATAGAACAACCCCAGGGCGTCCTCGACGGAATGGATGATGGGCTTGCCCATGATGTTGAAGCTCGTGTTCAAGACCAGCGGGATGCCGGTCAAGGCATGGAAGGCGGCAATCAACTCGTAGAATCGCTCGTTCCATTCGCGCTTGACCGTCTGCAAGCGGCCGGTGCCATCTTTGTGCACAACGGCGGGCACTCGGTCCACGACTTCTGTCCTGAACCGTAGCGTTCGCTCCATATAGGGGGACTCCTGATAATCCTCGAAATACTCGTCACCGTACCGATGCAGGATCGCGGGGGCAAAGGGCCGGTAGTCCTCGCGGAACTTGACCAGGGTATTGATCCGATCCTTCATCGCCGGGTCACGGGGATCGGCCAGGATCGATCGATTGCCGAGCGCACGCGGGCCGAGCTCCGCGCGTCCTTGCACCCACCCCACGATGGCACCGGATGCGAGGGCCTCGGCGGCCTTGCGGTGCACCTGACCCGGGAGGTGTCGAAGCCCTCGGACATGGCCGATTCGAAAGAGCCGATCCAGAGTCTCGCCGGACATCGACGAGCCGAGATAGGGCGAGTGGGTCTTAGCGAGGGGCCGCCATTCGGGATGGAAACGCCGATGGGCGAGCCAGGCGGCGCCCAGGGCATTGCCGTCGTCGCCCGGGGCTGAGGGGATGTGCAGCCTTTTGAACGGGGTGCGTTCGATGATCCGGCCGCAGTAGCTGGAATTCAGGGCGCAGCCGCCGCAGAGGACGAGGTTCTCCGCACCGGTCACGGCGTGCAGGCGCGCGAGCAGGGCGTCCATCACCTCCGAGAACACGATCTGCCAGGTGTGGGCCAGATCGGCCGCCGCCAGGGGGCTTTGGTCCGGCCCGCGCCGCCGCGTTTCTAGAGCACGCACAATGGCTCGGACCCTGCGCATGGGCGCGTAACAAAGCCCGAGGCCGACTACGCGCACCAGAGAGCCGAGCTCGCGGTAAAGGTCGACGTCCCGTCGTCCATACGCCGCGAGGCCCATCACCTTCCATTCCTCGCCCTTGAAGATCGAGAAGCCGCACAGATCGGTGACCAACATATAGAGCGCGCCGAGGCTCTCGGAGCCGCGGTGGCGCGCGAGCGGCATCACCGACCCGTCGCGGTAGGTGTAGGCCGCGACCGAGCCGTGCTCCCCGATGCCGTCGACGCAGAGGCACGCCGCTTCCGAGAACGGGCTCGTGTAGCAGGCCGTGGCCGCATGGCTCAGGTGGTGATCGAAATCCAGAAACGACAGCTTGCGGTTGCCCCACAGCCTGCGGAGCGCCAAGGCCAGATTGGCCCCGGCCTTCAGGTGGCTGCTCCGCACGCACAGCGTGAGGTGGTGGATCTGGTAGGGACGGAAAAGCAGCAGCTTGGCGACTCCCGTATCCGGGAGGCGCGCGATCATGCCCGGCTCCAAGAGCCCCAGACGGCTCGCGAGCGCGATCCAAAGGGGCAGGCGCGCGCTCCCCGCACGCCACGTCCGGCCCACCACGAACTCGGCATCCGGCTCGCAGTAGGTCTGGATCAGCTCGGCGATCCGGAAGATGTGATCGGGCTCGGCGTTGGTCGCGCGCTTGTCCTGGCGATAACGCTCGGCGGCCTCGGCGTAGCGCACCTCGCCGTCCGGGCCGACGATGGCGAGGGCCGGGTCGTGGAAGGTCGTCGCGAGCCCGAGGCAATAGCGTGCCATCCTAGGCCCGCAATACGATCCGATGGACATTCGCCCCTACCGCTCTCATGCGGTTTCCCGGGTTCGTCATCGCGGGCGGCCCGTTCCAGCGGCCTTTGACTGCCCGAGGGGCTTGCAGTAAGCTCGAAGTACCCTTGCGAGAATGCCCACGCCGGCTGGCTGGATTTCGTCCGAGGGCGCCAGGACACCGAGACGGTGATCTAACGATGATGACACAGGGACCCTGAGACAAGGGGACCCAGAGGAGGACGTCATGCAGCGCAGCATTTCCATCCCAGCATCGATCCCGCTCACTTCCATTCGCCGCGCCTCGCGGCCTCGCGTCGCGTCCGGAGTCCGGCGCAAAGTGGCTCGCATCGCCTGGACCGCGGCGCTCATCGCGATTTGCCTCGGTCCCACCTCGGTGATGGCGGAAGACGGGCCCGTGACCACCATACCTGCGTTGCGCAGTGCCACCAACGGTCTCGGGATCGGGGCGGGGACGGAGGTCCGTGCCGACAGCAAGGCCGGCCCTGATCTGGCTGCGCTTTATGGCGAGTATCAGACGTATCTCGAACAGGCGCAAGGACAAGGTCGAGGGGCGTCGGGGTTTCGATCGGCGAATGTCTTGGCGCGCATCGCCGCGGGGCACGTGGTCGTCGATCTAGTGGCCTCCGGCGATCCCGAGGCCCTCGCGGCGGATCTGGAAGCGTTGGGGATGCAGGACGCGGCGGTGTTCGGACGCATAGTCTCGGGCCGCCTGCCCCTCGGGGCGGTCCCGGCCCTGGAAAACCTTGGCTCCCTCCAATTCGCGCGCCCGGCCTATGCCATGACCCTGGTCGGCAACGTCACGAGCCAGGGCGATGTCGCGATGCGGGCGGACATCGCGCGCAGCACCTTTGGTATCGACGGCACGGGGGTCACGGTGGGTGCCCTCTCCGACAGCTTCAACTGCCTCGGGGGCGCGGCGGCCGGGGTGGCGAGCGGCGATCTGCCGGCCGCGGTCGCGGTGCTCGAAGAAGGTCCCTGCGCGCAAGGATTGACCGATGAAGCGCGGGCGCTCGCCGAGGTCATCCACGACGTCGCCCCGGGGGCCGCGATCGCCGTCCACAGCGCCTTCAACGGCCAAGCCAATTTCGCCCAGGGCATCGTCGATCTCGCCAACGCCGGGGCCAGGGTCATCACCGACGATGTGATCTACTTCGCGGAGCCGATGTTCCAGGACGGCCCCATTGCCCAGGCGGTCGACCAGGTGAAGACGCGCGGGATCAGCTACTTCAGCGCGGCGGGCAACCAGGCCCGCACCTCCTACGAATTTCCCTTCAACCCAAGCGGCCAAACGTTCGACATCGGCCGCGGGCCGGCGGAGGCACACGACTTCGACCCGGGGGAGGGAATCGACACCTGTCAGCAGATCACCCTCCCCGGCGGCGGCCGAGTCTCCGTCGTGAGCTTCCAGTGGGACCAGCCGTTTGCCTCGGCCACGCTCGGCGGGCCGGGATCGCAGAGCGATCTGGACATCGTCTTGACGGACGCGGTCTGCAATGATCTTCCGTTACCCGGTCCAAACCCTTTCCCAGGTGCGACGAATAACGTCGGACGCGACCCCGTCGAGTTCTTCGGCGTTATCAACAACGGTCCAACGGCCGCCTTCGGTTTGAGGATCCTGCGGCGTTCAGGACCGCCCCCGGGGTTGATGAAAACGGTGCTGTTTGGGAGCAGCCTTCTCACGATCAATGAGTTCGACACCCGGAGCGGTACCTCCTTCGGCCACGGTGTCGCACGCGGAGGGCTCGGCGTCGGCGCGGCCGATTACCGGCATACGCCCGTGTTCGGGCAGAGCCCGCCCCTCATCGAGACGTTCTCTTCGGCCGGCGGCACCCCCATCCTCTTCGATACCGCCGGGAACCGGCTCGCCACACCCGAGCTCCGCGCGCAGCCGGCCATCACGGCGCCGGATGGCGCCAACACGACGTTCTTTTTCCGCGGCGTCGATCCTGAAGAGGACGGCTTCCCGAACTTCTTCGGGACCTCCGCCTCCGCCCCACATGCCGCCGGGGTAGCGGCCTTGATCACGGACCGAAACCCGTCGTTCGGCCCCGATAACATCTATTCCGTCCTGAAGTCGACGGCCATCGACATGGACGATCCGGCGACCGCCGGGTTCGACACCGGCTTCGACTTCGGCACCGGTTTCGGGTTGATCCAGGCCGATGCGGCGCTCGCCGCGGTCCCAACCCCACCACCGCCACCGGCAATCCCACCAATCGGGTTCCCACCCGTTTCCACTTGTCAGGCCAGGACGTGCGGGGTCCGGCTCACCTGCCAGGACCCGAGCACCTCATGTACCAGCCAGGTCAATCTCA
>JBQTJM010000189.1:0-6027 GCA_052387115.1 Gammaproteobacteria bacterium
ACGAAGTTGAAGGCGTAGCAATCTCGCTCCTGGCCGATGCGGTGAATTCGCCCCAGCCGCTGCTCGAGGCGCGTGGGGTTCCAGGGCATATCGTAGTTGATCATCAGCCGGCAAAACTGGAGGTTGATGCCCTCGCCGGCGGCCTCCGTGGCGACACAGATCTGACGGTTGGTGCGGAACTCTTCTTGGGCCCGCTTGCGCTCATGCGGGTTCATGCCGCCGTGGATCTCACATGTTGAGTAGCTCCAGCGTTCTAGGTGCTCGCGAAGGTAGGCGAGGGTGTCGCGATGCTCGGTGAAGATAAGGAGCTTGCCCCGGCCGTCGGAGATCTCGTGGAACTCGGCCTTGGCAAGGCACTCGCGCAGCGTGGCGAGCTTCGAGTCCGTTGCGTTATCGCGAACGCGTCGAGCTTGTGCCGACAGCTCCTGGAGGGCGCGTGGTCGCTATCGACTGCACCGATCCGGTGTGGGGGCTCGGCGCCTGCCTGACCCAGCAGATCCCTCGGGTAGAGACGAGCAGCGCGGGCCAGGACGCGCGTATCGATCAGGGCGGGGGTATCGATTCCAGGGTCGGCACCGGCGTGATCTCCACCCGCCGGTTGCGGGCGCGGTTCTCGTCCGACACGTTCGGGGCCACCGGTTTGTACTCCCCAAACCCCGCGGCGAAGACCTTTCCGACGGGAAACCCGGCCGCCACCAGCGCGCGCATGACGGTCAAGGCGCGTTCGGTCGAGAGCTCCCAGTTGTCCTGAAACGGGCTGGTGATCCCCAGGAGCGGCTGATCATCCGTGAAGCCGCTCACCATGACGCTCACCTCGCTCTGTTCCGAGTAGGCCCCGAGCGGTTCCACGATGTCCTGGATGATCGCGTTTCCCTCCGAGGAGAGCTCCGCGGAGCCGAGCTTGAACAACACGCTGCCCTGCATGGCGATGCGCGCCCCGCTGAGCGTGATGCGCCCTTCGGCCACGGGTTTCGCCAGCGCCTGTTCCAGCACCTCGAGGCGCTTGGCCTCGGCCTGCCGGGCCTCCTGCTCCGCCTTGAGCTTGGCCTCGATCTCGATCTGCAACACCGTGGACCACACGAACAGCAATACGAAGATCCCGAGCAGGCACACCATGATGTCGGCGATCGCCGGCCAGATGTACCAGGCCGGCGTGGTGTCCATGCCGTCGCTGTCGGGATCGAGTGGCTTCGCGTTCATTGGGTGATCATCGGCCGCGCGCCATCGTTCGACTCGCGCAAGGCCATGATCAAGCGCCCGAGCTCCTCGCCGCGATGCCGGTCGGCGTCCGCGAGGATCTGCGCGATCTCCTTGAATTCGCGCATGCGTGCGCGTTCCCCTTGGTGCAGGGCCTCGGTGGCCTCGGCGAGCGCCGCGAGGAGCTTGGTGAACTGCGCGTCCCAGCCCACGGCCTTGTCGGCGACCCCGAGCTCCACGCGTTTGACCAACTGGTGCGCCCAGGCGTTGAGGTTCGATACCTGCTCGGCGCCGCTGCGCCGCCGATCGTCCAAGTCCTCGCGCATCTTTTCCAGCAATGCATCGAACTGGTGCTGCTGGCGTCCCTGCTCTATGCCCCAGGCCCTGCGCATCTGCTCCCGATCGCCCTCATGCTTTTCCACGATGCCGGAGTGCAGCGCGGACACCTCGGCCACGGCCTTTGCTGCTTGATCCGCCAAGGTCGAGGTCTGTTTCCCGAAACCTTCGACGAGGTCGTGATACTGGGACGCCATGTGCTCCAATAACCCGTGGTGGCGCCGCGCCTCTTCCTCGCACGCCTCGATGAATCTCCGACGCATCTCTTCGAGATGGGTCTCGAAGGCGCGGCGCTCCGCCTCCTGGTACTGGCGGCGGCCGGCACTATCCGTGCGCCAGGCCTCGTCGAATGCCGCCATGCGCTCTTCGAGCCTGGCGAGGTAACTGGAATACTGCGAGCCGATGGCTTGCACGTGGCCGTGCAGCGCATCGCTGAACATCTTGGCGTGTACCGTCAAGCGCTCGAAGTGCGCGACCTCCTCGGAGCCGCGGGTACGGCGTTCCGACTCGATCAGTTGGAGGAACGCGTTGCGCCGCTCCTGATCATACGTCGAGGTGGCCTCGAGGCGCGCCTGGACCTTGGACATGAGGTCCTGACCGGTATCGTCCAGGAGCCCCACGGCGTGCACCAGGAATCCCTGCAGGGCCGGCTCGAGGTGATCGCTGAAGCGCTTGAGCTCCGAGCCGAGATCGCCGCGCAGGATCCCCAACTGCTGGCTGATGAGGCCGGCGATGTGGTTGCCCAGGCGTTCCTGGCCCAAGCGCCCCTCCTCGAAGGTGTTGCCGAGCCCCGCCACGGCCTCGCGGAATTCTGTCAGGAGCTTGGGCAGCACCACCCCTTGTTCGACGAGGTCCTCCAGGGCCACGGTCTGGCGGGTGACCGGGTGCAGGGGGCTCTGTGGGCCGGGGCACAGGCCGGCGATGCGCTGGTGAAGGCGGAGCTCCTCCCGGCGCGTCAGCGTGGATGCGAACCCCAGGACGAGCGAGGTCACCACCCCCGACAGCGAGGTGCCGAAGGCGCGGGCGAGCCCGGCGATCGGCGCCAGGAGGGATCGGCGCAGGGCCTCGATCTCGGAAGTGGTCTGGAGCGCGGCGCGCGTGCCCCTCAGCGTGTCCACGAGCCCGATGAAGGTCCCGATGAGCCCGAGCAGGACCAGGGCTCCGATCAGATACGGGATGAAGGTCGTGAGCACGCCGTTCGGGGCAGGCCGGCCGCCATGCAGCCTCTCCAGGACGGTGCGGGCGAGCCCCGGGGTGAGCTTGTCGAGCTGCCGCTCCACCGGCTCGCTCGTGTCGAGCCTCCCGAGCTCGCGCTCTTGCGCGGCAAACTCCGAGGCGTAGTACCACAGCCAATAGATGCCAAAGGCGAAGCCACCCATGATGAGGAGGCTGATGACGATGGCGCGCCGATCATCCTCTGCCGCATAGGTCGTGATGACCCAAAGCGGGATGACGAGGCCCAGCACGCCGCAATAGAGGACCGCGAAACGCGGCTCGGCGTAGGTCTTAACGGGGGGCATGGCCCAGCCTTTCGGGGTCCATCGGGCCCAATATACATCGTATTAGAACCAGACACATGCGGTGCCGTCCGCGCGCAGGACGGCTCCCCGCCGAAACGCCTGTGCATAGGCCGCGCGGTCGCCTCGATACGCGCGCCGGCCTAGGCGCTGTGGCTGAGATCGGCCGCGCGCTCCTCTGTGGCGATCATCTCCGGGGGAAAGTCGCAGCGGAACAGGCTGCCTTTGCCGAGCGTGCTCTCGATGTAGAGCTGGCCGCGGTGGCGCTTGAGCACATGCTTGACGATGGCCAGCCCGAGCCCGGTGCCACCGCTCGCGCGCGAGCGGCCCTGGTCCACACGATAGAAACGCTCGCTGAGCCTCGGGATGTGGTGGGCCGGGATACCGATCCCGGTGTCGGACACAGCCATGTGGGCGCCCTCGACATCCCGGTACCAGCGGATGCGGATCACGCCTCCCTCACCGGTATAGCGCACGGCATTGACCACGAGGTTCGAGAACGCACTGTAAAGCTCGCTCTGGGCCCCCAGGATACAGAGCGTCGTTTCGATCTCCAGGGCGTAGAGGTGACGCACACCGCCTTCCACCGTCTGGGCTTCCTGGTAGATCTCGGACAGGAGCTCCGCGACGCACACCGGTTCGGGTCGGGGGACCCCGTCGTCCTGCTCGAGCCTCGACAGGTACAGCAGGTCTTCGATGATGCGCTGCATGCGTTGGATCTGGGACTCGAGCTGGGCGATCACCGGGGTCCAGGCCTCCGGGCAGGCCGGGTCCTCGGCCAGGGTCTCGAGATAACCGCGGATCACCGTCACCGGGGTGCGGAGCTCGTGTGAGACATTGGCGACGAAGTCGCGCCGGATCTGGTTGGCGCGATAGAGCCGGGTGATGTCGCGGGCCATCATGAGCGTCTGGGCCTCGCCGTAGGGCATCACGTCGATGCTGAGAAAGCCCTCGGGTTTCGCCGGCGAGGGCAGCTCCACGCTGCGCAGCTCGCGGCGCTCCTTGTTACGTTTGAACAGCTCATAGAGGGCCGGCTCGCGGACCAGGTTGGTGATCCGCTGGCGCGCGTCCTGGGGCCAGCGCACGCCGAGGTGCTCCGCGGCGGCATCGTTGGCCCACTGGATCTCGTCATCGGGACCGAGCACCAGCGCGGCGTCGCGCAGCGCGGCGGTGGCCTGCCGGAACTGCTTGAGGTAGATGGCGAGCTTCTTTTTGCGCCGCTTCTCACGGTTACGTAGCCAGTCGATGGTACGGCACACCTCGTCGAAAATCCCGGGCGCGTCCGGCGCCTCGACCCGCCGGCGATGGCGGATCCAGCGCGACAGGCGGACGAGGTTGTGCCATTGCCAATAGCAGTAGAGGAGCGCGCCCAGCCATAGCCCGAGGAACACATGACCCACGGCGGCCCCCGCGAGAGCCGCGGCGCACGACCACCCGAGGAACCGCCAGACGTCTTGACGCATCACCGACGCCCCAGAGCGCGAGGTCCTCTACTGATTGGAGAAGCGATAACCGACGCTGCGCACGGTCTGGATCATCTGATCGTATCGATGGGGCGCCAGGATCTTCCGCAGCCGCCGGATGTGTACGTCCACGGTGCGGTCCTCGATGTACACATTGCTGCCCCACACCTGATCGAGGAGTTGGCTGCGGGTGTACACGCGCTCCGGGTGCGCGATGAAGAAATGCAGGAGGCGAAACTCCGTGGGGCTCAACGGCAGCGGGACGCCACGAGCCTGGACACGGTGGGTCTTGGTATCGATGCGCAGGCCGTCGATCTCGATGACCTCGCCCTCCCCCTGCTCCTGCGCGCTGCGGCGCAGGACGGCCTTGATGCGCGCCACCAGCTCGCGGGTCGAGAACGGCTTGGTGACGTAGTCGTCGGCGCCGACCTCCAGGGCCCGGACCTTGTCTCCCTCCTCCCCACGGGCCGTGAGCATGATGATGGGCAGGATGCGCGTGCGCGGATCGCGCTTGAGCCGGCGCGCCAGATCCACGCCGCTTACGCCGGGGAGCATCCAATCGAGCAGCACGAGGTCCGGTGTCTCCCTGGCGATGGCCAGCTCGGCCTTCTCGGCATCCGCCACCTCCGAGCACTCGAAGCCGGCGCCCGTCAAGGCGAAGCCCAGCATCTGCCTGAGCCCCGGCTCGTCGTCGACGATGAGGATCTTTTCGGTCATGAGCACCCTCTCTGAGCGGGTTAGGCCGGCCATTGAAGGTCAGTCGTGTGACAGCGGTGTGACGGATCCGCGCACGCAAACGCTTCCGGCGCGCTGACCCGCGCCGAATTCATGAAACTGTAACCAGACCGTCACCAAGTGGCAATGATGTGGTTTTAGCCTTCTCGTCGTTTCCCCGCCACGCTTCGCACGGACGAACTGGCGAGCACAACTCACAGGGACCGATGTGTTGGTTTCTTACAACGGGAAACGATGGCCCAAGCCGGTCATCCACCCGGCTCAGGCACGCGCGGTCGCGTCGGGGGAGGGCCAAGAGCGAGATCGCAAGGGATCTCGCCGGAGGACATAACGCACCCGGCCCGGGGATCGCTCATGGGCCGGGGCGCATCACGCCATCGATTTGGGAGGGGTACTTTGTGAATTACAGACGCATCACGCAACTAGGCACCGCGCTCGCCGTCGCCGGCGCGCTCTGCACGCCGGGCGCCCGGGCCGCCAACGACGCCATGATCGAGTTGCTCAAGGTACTGAAAGACCAGGGCACCATCACCCCGGAGGCCTACGAGCAGCTCAAGGGCGCTGCCCAGGCCGATGACGAACACAACACGGCCGGTCAGGCCGAGATCAAGCAGGCTGCCCAAACCCTGCCCAAGGTCGAGACCAAAGAGAAACTCGAGATCTCAACCCCCGATGGGGCCTTCAAGTGGAGAATCGGCGGGCGTCTCCACACGGATGCGGCTTTCTATGACAACGATACCGGGAGCGGCGACACCACGACCCTCTCCAGCGGCGCCGAC
>JBQTJM010000190.1:0-1526 GCA_052387115.1 Gammaproteobacteria bacterium
CGGTCCTGTCATCAGCGCCGACGGGCGTTATGTGGCATTCGTGTCCAGTGGCTTGACACGCCCCAGGCCGCTTCCCTTTAGCCGTGTCACCTGGAATGTCTTTGTCCACGATCGGGACACCGGAAAGACTTCGCTGGTCAGCGCCCCCTTCGATGAGTCGCCGGATTTCAACCCTGTGCCCTATATGGTTGGTTACAGCTTCAACCCAGCGCTCAGTGCCGACGGGCGATATGTGGTTTTCGATTCCACCTCGAACTACCTCGTGCGCGGGGACGAGGCCCCGAGCCATGAGATCTTCGTCCGCGACCACACCACCGCTACGACGACCCAGATCGACGGAGTCGCGGAGATCTCGCCCAACGCCATGATCAGTGGCGATGGGCGATCGGTTGCGTTCGCAGCGTATCGCGACGAAGCCGTAGGGCATATATGGGTCCACGACCGCGACACTGGCGACACGAGCCTCATGAGCGTCGCCAATGACGGCACTCGAGGCAACGGCGACAGCAACTGGCCTGCGTTGAGCGCGGACGGACGTTACGTCGTCTTCGAATCGGAGGCTACCAACCTGATCGAAGGAGACACCAACGGCACGGCAGATGTGTTCGTCAAAGACCGGTTCCCGCCCCCGACGAACGAGCCCCCGCACGCAGATGCGGGGTCCGATGCGAGCACTTCCGGCGGCGCGACAGTCATCCTTGATGCCCGTGCGTCTCGCGATCCCGACGGCAGCATCATCGCCTACCTCTGGCAGCAGACGGCCGGCACGCCGGTCGGGCTCGGCGACGCGAACGGCGAGACCGCGAGCTTTATCGCGCCGACGGTCCCGACGCCGGAGGACTTGAGCTTTGCGCTGACCGTGGTTGACAATAGGGGCGCGGGCACAACCGATACGGTCGTCGTCCGCGTAGAACCCCCAGCCATAGAACCCCCAGCGAGCCCCGCCGACACCGGTGCGCCGAGCACCCACTACCAGCGCAAGCATACCCGAGTGGACGGTGTACCCGCCTACACCGTGACCCTCACCCCCGATGAACCCGCAAGCGTCCATTTCCGGGTGAAGGGGGTGGGCCGGATCGTGAGGGGCGCGCGGCCGATCTCCGACTGGCAGATCTACAGTCGCCCCTTTACGGTGAAGCTGACGCGCCTCGGGCGCGCCCAGGTGCTGTTCTACGCCGTCGATGCGGCGGGGAACGCCGAAAGCATCAAACGCCGGATCTTGAGGAGACGCAAATGAGTCACGCACTGGTCCGCATTATCGCCATCCTGTTCCTCGCGCTTCTGATCCTGGCCGCTCAGGGCGTCGAGGTGGTCACCTACTACCACAACGACGCCCTCGGCTCGCCCATCATCGCGACCGACCAGCAAGGCCGCGTGGTGTGGCGCAAGTCCTATGCGCCGTACGGCCAGCCCATCGGCCCCGGGGCCCCGAACGAGCCCGGCTACACCGGAAAGTTCGAGGAGCCCGACCTCGGGATCCAATACTTCGGCGCCCGCTGGTACGACCCGAGGATCGGCCGCTTCCT
>JBQTJM010000191.1:0-8918 GCA_052387115.1 Gammaproteobacteria bacterium
AATCTGCTGCGCTCGGGATCTCGCGTTCCGGCGGTGCTCGGAATCCTCATGTATTTCAACATACACTCCGGTTCCTGCGCTCCGGCGGAACGCGACCTCCCTTCGCTCGCGACGATTTTTTTCACAAGCTCTGAGAGGTTGTGAAAAAACCTACTGCGCTCGACGGCACCGATCGGCCGGGCGTGCACCAGCGCCATGCACACACACACCTTGATGGTCCAAGGCACGACCTCGGGTGCCGGCAAGACCACGCTCGTGACCGCGCTGTGCCGGGCCTTGTACCGGCGCGGCTTCCGGGTCGCGCCCTTCAAACCACAGAACATGGCCCTGAACAGCGCGGTGACGGTCGATGGCGGCGAGATCGGCCGGGCGCAGGCCGTCCAGGCACGCGCCTGCGGGCTCGCCCCGCACACGGACATGAATCCGGTGCTGCTCAAGCCCCAAAGCGACGTGGGGGCACAGATCATCGTCCATGGCCGTGCCATCGGCGAGATGGATGCGCGCCGCTACCACGCCTATAAACAGCACGCGATGCAGGCCGTCCTGGCGTCCTACGAGCGGCTTGCAAGCCGTTATGAGCTCATCGTGGTCGAGGGGGCGGGGAGCCCGGCCGAGGTCAATCTGCGCGACGGCGACATCGCCAACATGGGCTTTGCCGAGGCCGCCGACTGCCCGGTGCTGCTCGTCGCCGACATCGACCGCGGTGGGGTGTTCGCGCACCTTGTCGGCACGCTCGCGGTGCTACTGCCTTCCGAACAGGCCCGCATAAGGGGCTTTGTCATCAACCGCTTTCGCGGCGATCCCGGACTCCTGGAGCCTGGGCTCGCCTGGCTCACGGAGCACACCGGCAAGCCGGTGCTGGGGGTGCTGCCGTGGCTGCCGGGACTGGACCTCGAGTCCGAGGACAGCGTGATAATGCCCCCCGCCAAGAACGGCACGCGCCTCAAGGTCGTGGCGCCGGTCTACCCGCGCATCGGCAACCACACCGACTTCGACGCCTTGCGCCTGCATCCCGACGTCGATCTATGCCTCATCGGCTCCGGCCATGCGATCCCGGCGGCCGATCTCATCGTCCTGCCTGGCAGCAAGTGCGTGCGGGCGGACCTCGCCTGGTTGCGCGATCAGGGTTGGGAGCCGGTGATCCGCCGCCACCTCCGTTACGGAGGGAAGCTCATCGGGCTCTGCGGTGGGTTCCAGATGCTCGGCGTGTCGATCCACGACCCGCACGGGATCGAGGGCCCGGTCGGGACGAGCCGGGGGCTCGGCCTATTCGAGATGGATACGACGCTCATGCCGGAGAAGCGCCTGTCCGAGGTGCGCGGACGATTGGTCATCGAAAATGCCGGAGTCTCAGGCTACGAGATCCACGCCGGCGTCACGAGCGGTCCGGCGCTGGCCCATCCGGCCTGCCAGCTCGCCTCCGGCCCCGACGGGGCCTGTTCCGGAGATGGCCAGGTCCTGGGGACCTACCTGCACGGCCTCTTCGACACCCCGGAGGCCTGTAGCGCGCTGTTGCGTTGGGCCGGCCTCGAGGCCCCCGCCCACTGCGACATCGAGGCCCGGCGGGAGGACCGCATCGAACACCTGGCGGACGCCGCGGAATCGGCCTTGGACGTAGATGCTATCGTGAGGTTGCTCGGGCGCCCTGGGTCTAGGTAGCGCTGAGGGTCCTCTCAGGCCCGATGGATCAGGACGGAGACTTCTTTGAGCAGCTTTTCGTCGTGCGCGAGGGTGGCCCGCCGGGCGGCCTTGGCCATTTGCTTGGCGGCTTCGATCTGGTGATCGAGGCGCGCGGTCAGCTCCAGCTGATCGGGCGAACTGTCGAAGGCGTCCTGCTCGCGCCGCCATTCTGCGACCTCGGCGTCGATCTGGGCGCGCAGGCGTGCCTCGGTCTCACGCTGGCGCTCTAGATCGGCCGCGGTGGTCTGGCTGGCCCCCTCGGCGATGTCCTGGGCCCGCGCCGCCGCGTTCTCGCGGGTCTGGGCGCGCGCGACCTTTTGCTCCAAGACCTTGATCTGGGTGTCGATGACCTCCCGGCCCTGGTGGGAACCCCGGGTGCCGTCCTGGGTGCGCTTGAGTCGCAAGACCTCCTGCTCGGCGGCGATCCGGGCGGCCTCGGCCACTCGCTTGAGCCGCCGCGCTTCGTCGAGGACGCCCTGGATGCGCTCGGCCTCGGCCTCGATGCGCGCCTTCTCGGCTTTGAGCTTGGCCTCTTCCTCCGCGTGCATGCGCTCGAACGCGGACCGATATTCGGCGATCTTGCGCTCCGCTTCCGCCGCCGCCGCCTGGCGGTCGGCCTCGGCCGCCTCGCGCTCGCGTTGGGCCACCGCCAGCTCGCCGGCGGCGCGGGACAGATCGGCCTCCAAGCGGCGCTTGTCCTCCGCCAGACGGGTGTCGATGTCGCTCCGCAGGCTTTTCTCCAAGGCGAGTAAGTCCTGGTGCTTGCGGTCCACCTCTTCGGCCATGTGGATGCGGGACATCTCGATGTCGTGTTCGGCGCGCTCCGCCTGGCACAGGCGCTTCTTGGCTTCCATGGCTTCGCGGGCGAAGCGCTTGCGTTCCTCGGCCAGCTCCGCCGCGACCTGCTCTTTCAGTCGATGGATCTTGGCCAGCTCGTCCGACTGTCGCTTCGCGGTTTCGTCGATCTCCCGTTCGCGTGACCGAAGCTTTTGCTTGAGTTTCGCCTTGAGCCCGCGGATGCGCTCCTCCTCGACCTGCCGCTGCCTGGCGGCTTCATGTTCCGCGACACGCTTGGCCTCTGCGATATCCCGCTTCATGGCCTCTGCGTGCGCCACCAGCGCGTCGGCTCGCTGCATTTCCGCTTCGATACGAGTGCGTTCTTGCTCCAGCTCTGCCTGGTTCTTGCCCTGTGCCTCGCGCATTTCCCGCTCGATCCGTTCCCGATGGCGCTGAGCCTCCTTCATCCGCGCCTCGACCTCACGGGCCTCCTGCTCCAGGCGCTCGCGTTCTGCGCATGCCTGCCGTTCCGCCTCCTCACGGAGCATCCGGGCGCGCTCGAGCTCCTGTTCTTTCATCGCTGCCAGTGAATCGATGCCCTGCTCGCGTTCGCGTACACGGGCGTCCAGGGACGCTTCCAGGGTCTTCAGCCGCTCTTCTTCCTCGCGGCGCCTGTGCAGCGCATCGGCCTCGGCCAGGCGCTTCGACTGTTCCAGCTCCCGCTTCATGGCCTCGGCCTCTGCGACCAGGGCATTGGCCCGTTCCATCTCGGCCTTGACGTGTTCCCGCTCCCCTTGCAGGTCCTGATAACCAGCCTGCTCGGCACGGTGCGCGGCGGCTTCCACCTCTTGCTGATGGCGGTGCGTATCGGCGACGCGGGATTCGGCCTCCCGCACCTCGGCCGCCAAGCGCTCGCGATCTGCCTGAACCTCGGCCTCGGCCTCGGCCCGCAGCTGCTGGATCGCGGCCAGTTCCTCCCGCTTCATCGCGCGCACAAACAGGAGCTCCTGGTCGCGTTCGCGCAGGCGCTGTTGAACCTCGGCCTCGAGCCCCGCGGCTCGCACTTCGGCCTCGCGCTTGAGACGCTCGGCCTCGACCTCGGCATGGCGCCTGGCTTCTTCCAGATCGCGCCGCATCGCCTCCGCCTCGGCGAACAGGGCCTGGGCTCGCGCCAGCTCGCCCTGGGATCGGGAATCGATCTGTGCTTCGAGGCGCTTTTTCGCTTCCTGCTCCTCGGCATGAGCCCGTTCGGCCTCTTGCTTGATCCTGAGGGCCTCGTGCAGCTCCAACCGCGCCTGGGCCAGCCTGGCCTTGAGGACGGCGGCCTGCACCTCCGGGTCATCGGAGCCGGCCTTGCTGTGCTCTGCGGCCCGCGCGCCCGCCACACCTCCCGCAGGGTGGTCCGAGACAGGATCCGGGCTCCCGGCGGCGGACGCCCACCGGTAGCCATAGGACCCACCGGCCGCCCGGCCGTCCGAGATGCGAACCGGGGTCGTTTCGGCCGGGGATGCAGCGGCCTGGGCGGCATCGGCCCGGGTGTTATCGGCCCCTGTGACACCCACCGGGAGGGAATCGGCCTGGGTAGGAGCGCGACCTCGGGAGGGCTCGGGATAGGCCTCCAAACCCCCCGCCAGATAGACGCAGTCGCAGCCGGCGTCCGTCACCAGAAAGGCCGCCACGGCACCCCGTATGCCGTTGTCGCAGCAGGCGATATAGCGCCGGCTCGGGTCCAGGGACTGGGCCCGCTGGCGCAACACGTTCAGTGGGAGGTCGAGGCTGTCGGGAAGCGCCGACCCCACTTGCTCGTCCGGGTAACGGACGTCCAGCCATCGGGCACCGGCGGACAGCTCCGCCCGAGCCTGTACCAGGGTGACGGATTTCAGCACCGGCGCGACCACGAGGCCATGGAAGTTGGCCTCGTCGAGGCGCATGAGGGTGCAGTTCGTCAAAGTCCGTACCGTGGCATTGCGGATCCCGCCCGCGACCAGGGCCTCTTCGCCGAAGCGTTCTCCCGGCCCGAGCTGGGCTAGTTTGTACCCCTGCTCGCCGCGAGACAGATGGCGCTGCACTTCGCATAGCCCTTCATTGATTACGTAGCAGGCGTCGGCGGCCTGTCCCTGCTGGATGACGCTCTGGCCAGCCTCGACCTCGACGGCCTCCATGGCGGCAAACAGGCGCTGGATATTGGCCACCGGCAGGCGCGCGAAGATCGGGGACTTCAGCATGCGGGTGATCCAGTCTTCCGGGCCGCTCGATGCGATTTGCCCCCCAAGGGGCTCGGCGTCGCTATCGTCGGGTCCCGCATGCAGGTGGTGATCGAGCCGCTCCCGTTGCACGCGCAGCACCTGGACCGTGGTCCTGGGGATCGCCGAGAGTTGGCGGGGCTGCAGTTGGGCAAGGGCGAATCGAGCCTCCTGGGTCCCGCCCCGGAGGTGGCTCACCAACTCGCCGTCAGAATAAAGATCGAGCTCGCCCTGGAGCAGATAGAACAGGTAGGCGTCGCGGTCGCCCTGTCGGAACACGTAATGTCCGGGCGCGTAGTCCAGGACGGACGACTCATCGATGAGACGCTGGAGGCGCGGTGGAGGCAGGTCCTGGAGCGGTGCGAGCTGCGGGATCAGGGCGTCGAGCAGCGTGCGGTTGTGGCGAATATCCGTATTCATTTCTTCCCCTCTCGGTTCCATAAGCGGGTGCTCCGGTGCGCCGAAGCAGTGGGGGTATCGGCGATACGCCTCTGCGCCGTAGTCCACGCCCGACCCGATGCGACCGGCTTGGCCAGCGCCTTGTGCGGCAAACGTCCGGCCGGCTGGCGCCTGACCCGTCTTACGCTTGATCGGGCTGGCGCCAGATCGGTCTAACGCTAGATCGGCCTATCGCATGAATCGAGGCGTCCGTCCGCAATAGATCTCGTAGATCGGTCCGAAACGGGCCAGGAGCTCTTGCTCCTCGCGGCGCGCGAGGCCGGCGTAGAGATAGATGAGGACAGGAAATAACAGCAGGGTGAGGAGCGCCGGGGACTGCACCAGGTTCCCCAGCATGATCGAGTAGAGCGCCAGGTACTGGGGGTGACGGACCCAACGATAGGGTCCGCCCGTCGCCGGTACCCCGCTGGCCAGGGCGGCCTCCAGTGCCTTACGCGACAGGAACAACACGATGAGGCCCCCGAAGATCAAGACCCCGGCGATGATGTGGAACCAGTCGAACGCGCCCTCGCGACCCGAGGTCTCGAACAACACCCGCCACAGATCACCCGCGCGCCACCCGAGGTGGTCCGCGCCAGCATAGCTCGCGAGCTGGCCGGCGAAGAGCGAGAGGGTGAAGGGGTAGCCGTAGGACTCCGCGTAGGTCACGAGCAGAGACAGCCCGAACAGCGCGATGCCGACGTGCTCGAGGGGGCGCTCGGGGCGGATCAGCAGATACGCCGCGGCGCTCCAGATGATGGTATTGAAGGCGACGGTACCCCAGTGGCCGTAAGCCAGCTCGCTCCCGATGATGAGCTCTTCCACGCCGAAAATTAACCGGCTGGTAGCGCTCAGTCTTCAGCGAGCGCTGGTAGATTCATGAAGTGCTCCAGGGCCTCCGGGTTCGCGAGGGCATCCCGGTTCTTGACCGGCCGGCCGTGGATCACCTCGCGGACGGCCAGCTCCACGATCTTCCCGCTCAGGGTGCGCGGGATATCCGGCACCGGGATGATCTTGGCGGGCACGTGACGCGGCGACGACTGGGCTCGGATGGTGGACCGGATGCGCCCGATGAGGGCGGCGTCCAGCACGACCTCCGGCCGGGTCTTGACGAACAGCACGACGCGCACGTCCCCACCCCAGTCCTGGCCGACCGCCAGCGACTCCAGGACCTCGGGCAGGGCCTCGACCGCGCGGTAGATCTCGGCCGTGCCGATGCGCACCCCACCGGGGTTCAACACCGCGTCCGAACGGCCATGGATGATGACCCCGTCGTGCTCGGTCAGCTCCGCATAATCGCCGTGGGCCCACACCCCGGGGAAGCGTTCAAAATAGGATCTGCGGTAGACGCTGCCGTCCGGGTCATTCCAGAACGAGACCGGCATGGACGGGAACGGCGCCGTGCACACCAGTTCCCCCTGCTCGCCGCGGACGGACCTGGCGGAATCGTTGTAGACCTCGACCTTCATGCCGAGCCCCCGGCACTGGATCTCACCCTGCCACACCGGGAGCACCGGGCAGCCCAGGGCGAAGCAGGAGATGATATCCGTCCCGCCCGAGATCGAGGAGAGCTGGACGTCGGCCTTGACGTCGCGGTAGACGTAATCGTAGGACTGGGGCAGGAGCGGCGAGCCGGTCGAGAGGATGAGCTTGAGCCGGCTCAGATGGTGGGTCTTGCCAGGCGTGACGCCGGCCTTTTCCAGGGCCGCGAAGTACTTGGCCCCGCCGCCGAAGACCGTGACGCGCTCTTCGGCCGCGAGATCCCAGAGCGCGCCCGGATCGGGATGGAACGGCGAACCGTCGTAAAGGACCACCGTCGCGCCCGTGGCCAGCGCCGTCACCAGCCAGTTCCACATCATCCAGCCACAGGTCGTGAAATAGAAGATCCGGTCTTCGGACCCCACGTCGCAGTGCAGGACCAGCTCCTTGAGATGCTGGAGCAGCGTGCCCCCGGCCCCATGGACCAGGCACTTGGGCGCGCCGGTGGTCCCGGACGAATACAGGATATAGAGCGGATGCTCGAAGGGCATACGGGCAAAGTCCAGAGAGTTCTCGCGACCCCCGAACCCGGCATAGGAGACGGCGCCGGGGAGCGTTACGCCATGACCGGCGTAGGGCACGATGACCAGTCGCTCGAGTCCCGACAGGCGCGGCAACACCTCGCGCAAGCGCTCGCGCACCTCGACGGAGTGGCCGTTGTAGCGATAACCCTCGACCGCGAACAGCACCTTCGGCTGGATCTGGCCGAAGCGGTCGAGAAGCCCCTTTGCGCCGAACTCGGGCGAGCACGAGGACCACACGGCCCCGAGGCTCGCCGTGGCCAGCATGGCGCACACGGTCTCGGGGACGTTCGGCAGATAGCCCGCGACGCGATCCCCGACCCCGACACGAGCGGCCCGCAGTCCCGCGGCGAGCCGCGCCACCTCTCGATGCAACTCGGCACGCGACAGCTCGCGGCGCTCACCCGATTCCGCGCGAAACACCAGCGCCGGCCGCTCGTCGGCCGCGCCCATCAGGTTTTCCGCAAAATTGAGCGTAGCGCCCGGGAACCACCGGGCGCCCGGCATGCGGTCGCCGCCTTCGAGGACCCGATCCCACCTCTGCCCCGACACGACCCCGGAAAAGCGCCACACGGCCGCCCAGAACGACTCGGGGTCCTGGAGGGACCAGGCATACAGCGACGGGTAGTCGGACACCGCCGGCTCGCCGAGGCCCGCGATGAAACGGGTGATCCTGGCCTCTGCGACGCGGGCCGCGGAGGGGCTCCAGACTGGTTGGGTCATGGGCTATCTCGCACTCATCCTCAAGGCCCCATCGAGCCGGATCACCGCGCCGTTCAGCATGGGGTTCTCGTAGACGTGGCAGACGAGTGCCGCGAACTCCGCGGGGGCCCCGAAGCGTTTGGGAAACGGCACTTGATCGAGCAGACCCGCACGGACGGGCTCCGACAGGGATGCCACCATTGGGGTCTCGAAGACCCCCGGGGCGATGGTCACGACCCTTACCCCGAAGCTCGCGAGCTCGCGGGCCAGCGGCAAGGTCAGGCTCACCACCCCGCCCTTGGAGGCGGCATAGGCGGCCTGCCCGATCTGTCCATCGAAGGCGGCGATGGAGGCCGTATTCACGATGACGCCACGTTCCCCCTCCGGTTCCGGGTCGTTGTGCTGCATGACGGCGGCCGCGGCGCGGCACACTAGGAAGGTCCCGATCAGATTGACCGTCACGACGCGCGCGAAATCCATCTGCGCCATGGTCCCTTCCCGGCCCACCACCCGCCCGCGATGGGAGATCCCGGCACAGCAGACGGCGAGCGTGAGCCCCCCGAGCACCTCGACCGCCTCGGCCATGGCACGGTCGGTGGCGGCCTCGGAACCCACATCGGCCTCGACATAGGCGGCACCGGGTGGCAACGCGACCGGGGGACGGAGATCAAGCGCCACCACCCGCGCCCCCAGCTCCACGAGCCTCTCGGCGACCGCCAGGCCGAGGCCCGACGCGCCCCCCGTCACCACCGCCCGTGCCCCTTGCAGTCTCACGCCTCCTCCCGCCCAAGGGTACCCGTACCCTCCAGATAGTTTAGCGGATTAAAGCCGCGCGATCCGTGGACGATAGACGTCCCTACCGTCGGGAACTAAATACCCGCGCGACGACCGGGGTCGGTGGGCCGCTCGGCCCCGCCCCGATCGATGTGGCCCGCCACGTACCCAAGCGGGCAATGGTTGGAAACGACGACAAGGAGGTTTGTCTCATGTCACGACCAACAGGATGGTCCGTATTGTT
>JBQTJM010000192.1:0-8015 GCA_052387115.1 Gammaproteobacteria bacterium
GAAGCTCCGCTCGCACACCGCGATGCGCGCCCCGCGCGCATAGACGTGCCCCTCGTCGTCGCTCACCGAGGCGTAAGGCCCGCGGTAGATGACCGCCTGGCCTACATCGACGCAGGGCGTGCCGGCGCCCTTGACCGCGGTCAAGACCACCGAGCGGAATTCGATACCTTCGACCACCTGCCAGGGCTCCTTGCCCCACTCGGCGTAGCGGACCGCCAGGAAACCCGCGTCCAAGAATGCTTGCGGGAAGGACTCCTCCTGGAAGGCCCCCGACAGGCAGCCGGTCCAAAGCAGCGGGTCCGCCTTGAGCCGTTCCGGGACCGCCTCGTCGCTCACGATGTCGGAGATGGCGACCCGCCCACCGGGTTTGAGGACCCGGTGGATCTCGGCGATGAGCCCGGGTTTGTCCGCGTCGGGTACGAGGTTCAGCACGCAGTTCGAGACCACGAGGTCCACGGACCCATCCGGGACCAAGGGGTGCTCGCGCCGCTCGCGGGTCTCGAATTCCCGCAACGCCGCCAGATCCGCAAGCGAGCGGATGGGGTGCCGGCGCAGATGATCGGCCAACTTTTCGAGGTCGAGCGCCACGTCCTGGATGCGCGCCTTGCGGAAGCGCACCCGGTCGCCGCCGAGCTTCGCCGCCATCTCCCCTTGATACTTGCGGGCCAGGGCCAGCATGTCGTCGTTCATGTCGATCCCGATGACCTGGCCCGCGGGCCCCACGATCTGGGCCGCGAGATAACAGACCTTGCCGGCGCCGCTGCCGAGGTCGAGGACGGCATCGCCCGGCCGCATGTAGGGCGTCGGGTCGCCGCACCCGTAATCGCGCTCGATGATCTCCTCGGGCAGGCGGGCGAGGAGCGCAGGGTCGTAGCTCGTCGGGCAGCACAGCGCGGCCTGTTTCGCTTTGGCGCCCTCGGAGTAACGGTTCGAGACCTCTGCTTCGACGTTCATCGCACTCCTCCAGACATCAATAGACTGCTACTTGATCCGGGCGGCCACGGGGGGCCGCCCCTACCCGTTCATCCTGTACCTCATAAAAGCCGGGCTCCTGCCCGTTCGGTTCATCGCCATCGTGCATCAATCAGAGCCCGCTTACTGCAAGGCGCCCCCGCAACTGCTGCCCTGGCCGGCGGTACAGCCGTAGCAGTGCCCCGCGACCGCGATCGGCCGGCCCGCAAGCCCGCGACCGATGAGGTCGGGAAGCCGGGTGGGGCGGCCACCGTTCGGGAGCGGGATCCCCAACATCTGATTGAAGTCGCAATCGTACACATGGCCCCGCCAATCCACGTTCAGGAGCGTGCGGCACATGACGGACTCCAGGTTCCCATCCCGGTGCGCCGCCCGCAGGAGCGCCATATAGCCCTGGTATTCGCCGCGCGCGCAGAGGGTGCGCGCGAAGCGCTCGATGGGCATGTTGGCGAGGGCATAGAGGGCGTTGAAAACGATGCCGTGCTCGCGGGCCAGCCGTTCGCGGTAGTCGGCCTCGAGCGTGGCCTGCGGCGGGGGCAGATGGGGTCCCTGCGGGTTATAAACGAGGTTCAGGGCGAGGCCCGTCCCGGCTTGACCGTAACCCTGCGCGTTGAGACGCCTGAGTCCCCGCAGGCTTGCGGCGAACACCCCCTTGCCGCGCTGGGCATCGACATTGTCCTCGAGATAGCAGGGTAGCGAGGCCGTGACCTCGACCCCCGCGCCCGCCAGGAACTCCGTCAGCCCTTCCTGGCCCGGTTCTTCGAGGATGGTGAGATTGCAGCGGTCGATGACGTGCACGCCAAGCCCGCGCGCCGCACGCACCAGATCGCGGAAATGCGGGTTCAGCTCGGGCGCGCCCCCGGTAACGTCCAGGGTCTTCACCCCGGACACCGACAGGAAGGCGATGACTTCGTCGATGACCTCCCGGTCCATCTCCTCGGTGCGCTTGGGGCCGGCGTTCACATGGCAGTGGACGCAGGCCTGGTTGCAGCGATAACCGAGGTTGACCTGTAACGTCGATAGCCCCCTGCGCCGGATCGCGGGGAAGGGCGTCTCTCGCTGACGGGTCGCCCTTGAGGTGATCCCCCTTGAGGTGATCCCCCCTGAGGTGATCCCCCCTGAGGTGATCCCCCCTGAGGTGATCCCCCCTGAGGTGATCCCCCCTGAGGTGATCCCATTTCGCGCCATGTTCGGAAGCTCGATCTTAGGGCTCGTTCAGCGACCAGTCGTAATCATAGTCGATCGGTCCCGCATAGCCTCGCAGGCGCCCGGCCAGCTCCGACCGGGCGTAGTGCAGGAGATGGCCCACTACCCCGGCCTGCGTCCCTCCGAAGTCTTCCTGATACCAGTCGTAGATGCTGGAGGCGCGAAGCTCGCCCTCCTGCCACACGGCGCCGCGCGGGTGGTTGACGTAGTCGCGGGCGCCCTCTTCGAGCAGCCGCTCCAGGTGATCCCGCGTGTAGGCCCGCCCCGCCAGGTTGGGACAACCGATGCTAGCACAGTTGAGCGCGTAGTGGATTCTCGGATCGCGCCACATGGGCCGCAGGACGCCGTGCTCGATGTCGAGGGGCTATGGTCATAGCCGCGGGGTTCGTCGCGTCGCTGCGATCCCAATATGGCTGCAGCTCGGCCTTCGGCGCCGCGACAGCCGGACCACCGGCCCACCCGAGCACGAGGCCCATGGCGATCCATTTCAGCACCGACATCAATCTCCCTTGCCCCTTCACGCGGCTGCCCCGCCGCGGCGGCTGATCACCCATAGAAACATGCTATTATGATAATAATCCAATTCGAAACAGCGGGGGCGGGTGCAGGGATGCGAACGATTACGCCCCTCCCATCAAGAACGGGTATGCGAGATGATTCACCCTGCAGTGAGCTCCGGCTCGGCGCATCCCTCTCAATTGGCCACGATGACAGGCGCGAGGCAGTACCGGGACGCCCTGCCGCAGGGCGCCGAGCTCCTGTGGTACCGAATCCAGGAGGTCCTGGGCCAGGGCACCTTCGGGATCACCTACCTCGCCGAGGACCTGAACGACGGGCGCATCGTCGCCATCAAGGAATACCTCCCCCCGCAGGTGGCCCGGCGCGGGAAAGGGCAGGGGCTCCAACTCCTCTCGGATGTGCTCTTCGACGACTACACCGCGGGCCTCGGGCGGTTCATCGCGGAGGCCGAGAACCTGTACCGGTTCGATCATCCCCACATCGTCCGGGTGGTGGACCTGTTCGAGGCCAACAACACCGCCTATCTCGTCATGGACTATGAGGAGGGCGAAAACCTGCAGTCGATCCTGTCGCGGCGCGCCACGCTCTCGGAACACGAGATCCTGCGCCTCCTCTTCCCCCTCCTGGATGCCCTGGAGATGCTGCACGAACAGCAGTTTGCCCATCGCGACGTCAAGCCGAGCAACATCTTCATCCGCCAGAACGGCAGCCCGGTGCTCCTCGACTTCGGCTCGGCGCGACAGATCGCACCCGCCGAAGCACACCCCTTGACCAACCTCGTCTCGCCCGGATTTGCCCCTATCGAACAATACAGCTCGAGTCCCGAGAAACAGGGGCCTTGGACCGACATCTACGCCCTGGGCGCGACCCTGTACCGGGCCGTGACCGGCGCCATACCGGCGCAGGCGACCGCGCGCGCCGAGGCCGTGGTGCACGGGGGCAGCGATCCCCACGCCCCGGCTTCCGAATGCGCCGCGGGCCTCTACTCCGAAGGCTTGCTGAGCGCCATCGACTGGGCCTTGCAGTTCAGGTCCCAGGACCGCCCGCAGTCGATCGACGGTTGGCGCAGGGCCTTCGACAGCGATTCGGACGGCTGGGGTTCGGGGGGCTGGCGGGCGGACGACCCGCCGGCCCTGGTCTACAAACCACAGGCGACGAACGATGAGAGTCCCACCGAGCCCGGACAGGCCTCGACTGCACCGGCCCTGCATGCGCTCGTGAGCTATCATGATTCATATGTTTTTGGTCGAGCGGCGGAGGCCCGGCGGACCGTGCGTCCCGACCGCCGACGGCGACCGGCGGTGCGTTTTCTACGCGCCCACTGGGCACACGCCACAGCCCTCCTCGGCCTCTGCATCGGCCTGGCCGGGATGATCGCGGGGCCGGTGCGGGACCCGGGACAGCCGCGGCCCAAAGCCGTTGCCACGCCGGTGCCGCTCGCCGAGACCACACCACTTCGGCCACCCCCCGCGGGCGGATCCGACCTGAGCTGGAGCGACACCTTCGAGGTGTACGGGCTCGAGGGTCACACCGAACCGGTATCGAAACCGCAGCCGGATCCCCGCGACACCGTCCAGGGGCTCTTGCAAGGCGCACGGGAAGACCTGCGCGCCTATCGTCTCACCACCCCGGAGGGGCAGAACGCCTACGACAAGTATCGCCAGGTGTTGGCCCTAGAACCCGGCAGCCGAGCCGCCGCGCAGGGGATCCAGTCCATCCTGGACCGGTATCTCGCCCTCGTCTACCAGGAGATTGAGGCCAACCACCTCGCGAGCGCCCAGCGCTTGCTGAGCCGCGCCGCCAGCATCTCGCCGGAGGCCCATCGTGTGACCTTGGCCCGCCGGGCGCTGTTCGCCAAACGCTACGGGGGAGCGCGCCAGGAGACCACCTTCAACGCGGCCCCCCGCTCCGGTGTCGGCGAGTGGTTGCGCCGCATGAGCTCGCCACGCTACAACGAGGGGCCGCGCTGACGCGTGACATTCCGACGAGCAGGCGCCTGCGGCCCTACAGCGACAAGCGCAACTTCGCGGCCACACCCGAACCCTCCGGGCAAGAGACGGCGGCGGGGCGAGTGACAAAGACCAGCGCCTGCTCCTCTGCAACAACCTGTCGACGCTTTTGTGGCTGGGTCAGCTCGATACGCTGGAATTCCATGTCACCCACTCCAGCATCGCGCCTGCCGAAGGCGGCGGCGGGCCATTTACCGGCTCCAGGGAGAACGTCGAAAGCTCGGCGCTCAATTACCCCGACTACCTGGTATTCGACTCTGGGAGGAGTTGGCCGGGGTGCAACCGACGGATTTCACAATTGCCCACATCAGGAAGATACTAGGCAGGCGGGAAGATCCCTGGCACCGGTTTCTTTCCTGCCGGCAGAGCGTCGAGCAGGCGTTGAACCTGTAGCCTGGACTGCCTGCCTTACGCGTTCCGTCCATTTTCGAGGAGTCCGCCATGGCCCGCTCCATTGCCGATCTGTCGCTGTCCTTTGGTCTCGTCTCCATTCCGGTCAAGGTCTACTCGGCCGTCGAGGCTTCGGAGGGGATTCATTTCAATCTGCTGCACAAGGCCTGCGGCTCGCGCCTCAAGCAGCAGTACAAGTGCGTCAAGGAGGACGTGGTCGTCGAGCGGGCGGACATGGTCAAGGGCTACGAATTCGCCAAAGAGCAGTACGTCATCTTCACCGACGAGGAACTGAAGCAGTTGGAGGAGAAGGGCACCCACACGGTGGACATCGTCGCCTTCGTCCCGCAAGCGGCGATCGACCCGATGTTCTACGAAAAGGCCTACTACCTGGCGCCGGACAAGCGCGGCGCCCGGCCCTATACGCTACTGCTGGAAGGGATGCGTCAGGCAGGGCGTTGCGCGCTCGCCCGGTGGGCCTCGAAGGGCAAGCAGCACGTCGTGCAGGTCCGGCCTACGGCCGACGGGCTGGTGCTGCAGCAGCTTCGCTATGCCGACGAAGTGCGCTCGATGAAGGACTTGAACATCGAGACCACGGACGTGAAGCAGTCCGAGCTCGATCTGGCCCTGCAGCTGATCGGCCAGATCGCGGCGGACGAATACGACCCGAAGGCCTACAGGGACGAGGTGAAGGAACGGGTCGAGGCGGCGGTGGAGCAGAAGATCGCCGGCCAGCAGATCACGACCTCGGAAGAACCGGAGCGGGGCGGGGCGCAGGTCATCGACCTGATGGAGGCCTTGCGGGCGAGTCTCGCCGGTAAGGGAAGGGCCAAGGCGGCCCCATCGGCGCCCGCGGCGCAACCGGGTGTCCCGGCCGAGGTGAGAGCGCGCAAGCCGGCCAAGCGCAAACCCGCGGAGACGCCGGCGGCGGCCAAGACGCACGCAAGGAAATAAGTCGGGTATCCGCCCGATGCGGGACTTCGCCCTGCGCGATGTGGAATCGATCCTGGGGATCAGCCGCACCGTGATCGCCGGCCTGGTCCGGGAAGGCTTCGTTACCCCGACCCGGGGAAAACGCCGCGAGTACCGCTTTACCTTCCAGGATATCATCGTGCTGCGCACCGCTCGGGAACTGTCCCTGGCGCGCATTCCGGCGCGCAAGATACTTCGTTCGCTCAAGAAGCTGCGCGGCGAGCTGCCACCGGAGCTGCCGCTCACCGGCCTGCGGATCTCCGCCGTCGCCAACGAGATCGTCGTTACCGAGGGCGTGACCCAGCGGGTCGCCGAGAGCGGACAGCTGCTGTTGGCTCTTGCCGTTGCGCCGGTGACCGGCACGCTGCGCGTGCTGAATCGGGACGATTCCCCGCCCCTGACGGCCGAGCAGTGGGTAGACAAGGGGCAGGCGCTTGAAGCCACCGATCCCGGAAAAGCCGAAGCGGCGTATCGCGCGGCCATCGACCTCGATGCCTGCCGGGCCGACGCCTATATCGATCTGGCGTTGCTACTTGCCACCGCCGATCGGCAGGACGAGGCGGAAAGAGTCTACTGCGAAGGCATTCGCCGGTGCCCCGCAGAGCCGACACTGCGTTTCAATTTGGGCGTCCTGCTGGAAGACCTCAACCGGTTTTCGGAGGCGCTGGAAGCTTATGTGGCCACGCTCACCCTCGACAAGACATTCGCGGATGCACACTACAATGCGGCCCGGCTGCATGAAATACTCGGCAACGCCGGGAAAGCGATCCGCCATTACAGCGAGTACCGGCGGCTAGGAAAGCAAACGGACTGACGTTGCGATTCTGAGGGGAGTGCTCAGGAGGACGGACGAATCGAACGAGCACCTTGGTTTACGGATCCTGAAATCGCCGCCGCGAGTCCCATGGCGATCCGCTGCCGTTTAACCTGTAGCTCAGGCGGGTCATTCCCTCGGGCGGTCATTCCATGGCATAGGCCGGGACAATGGTCCCATCGGCCTGTAGGCGCAAGGCTAGTCTTTGCTGCCATTCTTCGACCAGTGTATTCGGGTCACCCGCGAGCACCGGCGCGTCAGGTCGATCGAAGCGCACGGCGTCAATCCGAACCGTATCGGCGGTATCCAGGACCGCGAGTATCGTCGTCATGCCGGCGCGGTCGTTGAACCGATAGCCGCCGGTCCAATTGCCGTCCAACAAACGCGCCGCGATAGGCGTCAGCTCGTTCGTATCGCTGAGCCGCCAGAGCAGTGCCCAGCGTGATCTCGCCGACAACACCGCATGCCCATCTGGGCTGAAAGCGACCACCAAAAAGGGACCTGCGTGTTGAAGCGGTTCGCTCAGAGGTTTACCGGATCGAGCATTCCAGAGGCGGATCGTGTTGTCCCCGCCCTCAGTGAGGACCGTATCGCCGTCCGGGCTCATGGCGACGGACCGGACCAGGCTATCATGCCGCAAGGGCTCGGTGAGCGGTTTTCCGGTCTTCGCATCCCAAAGCCGGGCAGTCTTGTCCCCGCCGCCGGCCAGGATCGTATTGCCACGAGGGCTATAGGCCACGGTCCACACGGGGCCCTCGTGCTTCATGGATTCGGTCCGGAGCTTCCCCGTTTTCGCTTCCCAGAGGCGTGCCGTGTTGTCCCAGCTTCCGGTGAGAACGGTCTCCCCATCGGGACTAAAGGCAACCGCGCGGAGAGGCGTCGCGTGTTCCAGGGGTTCGGTGAGCGGGCTGCCGGTGCTGGCGTCCCAGAGCCGAGCGGTCTTGTCATCACTTCCCGTGAGGACGGTTCGGCCGTTGGGGCTAAAGGCGACGGTCGACACAGGGCCATTGTGTCCGAGGGGCCCGGTGAGCAGTTTTCCGGTCTTGGTGTCCCAGAGGCTTGCAGAGCCGTCCTCGCTCGCGGTGAGGAGGCTATTGCCATCGGGGCTGAAGGCAGCGGCCCGGACGGCCGCG
>JBQTJM010000193.1:0-2501 GCA_052387115.1 Gammaproteobacteria bacterium
GCGAAATCCACGGGCTGTCCACACGCAGTCCGGCCAACCACCCGCCCGGAAGGGTCCCCCGGGGAAGCGCAGCGTTCGACACTAAATTCCCCGCAACTGGTGTCTCAAAGTTGTTGACACATTCCGCTTGGCGACTGCGCTCCAGTACGTCGGACAAATATCATCCGAATGAGCCACTTCCATCGCTTCCTCGGTGAACTCACCGTCTGTCGCGGCCACTCGCTTCGCAGCGGCCTCAACAAGGGCTTGCACGTGGCAGGCAGGATCATAGCATTGGCGCCGCGTGAGCCTATGCCGGCCGGACAAGAGAGGGCGTACTACGACCCTGGACCGCTACCCCTTGTCGTTCGGTTTCCGTTCTCGGTCGCCTCCTCTAGGCAATCGCCAACTCAAACCGACTACCCCTAACCCATTGAAATTGCTACACCCGGCCTCGAAGGCGCCTTCGAGCCAAACAGAGAACTAAGAGAGATCTGAGGTCCGAGACGGCCGAAATTGGGGGTCATCCTGGGGGGTGCCGCCCTTGAGGGATGTGCGCAAACCCCTATGACTATTGGGGTTTTTCTGGACACAAAAAAGGCCGGAGAGTCTTCCGGCCTTTGGGAGATGGTGGAGGCGGCGGGAATCGAACCCGCGTCCGTCAGCCCTCCGCCCTCGGTTCTACATGCGTAGCCGTCTCTTCGCTTTGACCGCGGGCCGTCCGAGCGGCAGGACGACACACGGCGAGCCCGGTTAGGGTTTAGCGAGTTGGCCCCGGGCGGGCCTCATCGCGAGCTTGCGAGGATCGACCCCTGAGGCTCAGCGCACAAGCACGGCCCGAGTCAGAGGCTAGCGGGGATTAAGCCGCTAGGGCGTAGTTGTCGTCGTTCGCAACTAACTTTGGTTGCAGAAGGATTAACGAGGTGTCCTGCCCCTCGGCATGCCCCTTGGGTTTCGTGACCGGCGTCGAAACCAGGTCGCCCCCTGGGTAGTACCGGTAGGGTCTCTACCGGGTTGTTCGACAGTGTAACTCAATTGACGTTCCTGGACCACACTCTAGCGGCTTTGATGCCAGACGATCGAGGTATATCCCTCGCCTGCCCGCGAGTGGTCTCGGCCCGGAGCTATACGGCGTGCTTGAGGACGCGCTGCTGCTCGCGGCCCCACTCGCGTTCTTTGACCGCCGCGCGCTTGTCGTGGGCCTTCTTGCCCTTGGCGAGGCCCAGCTCGACCTTGGCGCGGCCCTTCTTCCAGTAGAGTGCGGTGGCCACCGCGGTGTAGCCCTTTCGCTCCACCTCCCCGATGAGGCGATTGATCTCGGGGCGGTGCAGGAGGACCTTGCGGCTACGCCCGGGATCGGGTTCGACATGGGCCGATGCCGAGGGCAAGGGGCTGATCAAAGCCCCGAACAACCACGCTTCCCCGCCCTTGATGAGGACGTAGCTGTCCCTGAGCTGGACCCGCCCGGCCCGCAGGCTCTTGACCTCCCAACCTTGCAGGACCAATCCGCCCTCCAGCCGCTCCTCGATAGCAAAGTCGTGCCTGGCCTTCTTGTTCTGCGTGATGGTGGATCCGGTCGTGTGTTTGGCTTTGGTCATGGGGTCCTGTCGTGCATGCCGGTTCTCCCGCCATAGGGAAACACGGGATCCCGCTGCTCGGTCCGAGGATTATACCGACCGGCTTGTTCGCCCGCAGGGGGTCTGGGATGATCGCGACCATCCCGCGCAGGGGTATCCCCGGGAGCGAAACCTCCCTGACACCCTCACCGGGGGTTCATAACCCCCGGGGGTTGATGACGCAGACACATGAAACAGGTCAGAAGGAGTGCCCTGGTGCCGTATTCCGTCGAGCAGATGTACGAGTTGGTCGATGGTGTCGAGCGCTATCCGGAGTTCCTACCGTGGTGCGCGGCGGTGCGGGTGCTCGCCCGCAATCCTCACAGTGTCAAGGCCACGGTCGCCCTGGTCAAGGGCAGCATCCGGCACAGCTTCACGACGCAAAACGTCATGGAGGCCGGCCGGCGCATCGAGATGCGTTTGATCGAGGGTCCGTTCAAGTACCTGCATGGGGTCTGGTCGTTCCACCCCCTGGGTGAGGCGGGATGCGAGGTCGTGCTATCCATGCAGTATGAGCTCAGCAGCGGGGTCCTGGCACTCGCCTTCGGTCACGCCTTCCACCACATCGCGAACACGCTCGTGGATGCCTTTTGTAGCCGGGCGCGCGATCTGTATGGGCCCTCTCAGTGCTCGTGAAAAGATCGGAGCCCGCGGTCGGCCCGATGTGGGTCGAGATCGCCTACTGCGGACGCGGGGATCAAACGGTGCTACGGGTCGAGGTACCGCCCGGCACCACCGTCGGCCAGGCGTTGCACCGTTCCGCATTGCTCGATCGCTACCCCGAGATCGATCTCGGGGTCAATCGGATCGGGGTGTTCGGGGTGCTCCGTGGGCTCTGCCATGCCCTGGAGCCCGGCGATCGGGTCGAGATCTACCGGGCGTTAACGACGGACCCCAAGCGCGCCC
>JBQTJM010000194.1:0-32430 GCA_052387115.1 Gammaproteobacteria bacterium
TGCCGGGTTATGCCATCGTGAATCTGCTGGCGAGCTATCAGTGGCTGTTGGGTCCGACCAAGCTCACTGCTCAGCTTAACCTGGACAATCTATTCGATAAGACCTACTTCGTCGGGAGCAATAGTGGGGGCGCGATTCAATTCGGTGCTCCGCGGACCTTTCTCGGATCGATACGAATAGAGTTCTAGCGTGGTGCACGTACCTTTAGAGAGTCCTCCTCCTGACAGGGAGAGGAGCCAGGTGGGGACTGGGCGCGTAATGGCACCCCATCCCCATCCTAGCCTTGCCCGTTCTGTGAGGGGGAAGGATCAGACGTCAACGCGCATTAAGACCCGCCGACTCTGGCTCCAGGTGCACCTGTGGTTGGGGCTTTTGGCCGGGGCCGTGTTGGTGGTCGTCGGGCTCACCGGAAGCCTTCTGGCCTTTAGCGAGGAGCTGGACCGCTGGTTCAACGCAGACCTGTTGACCGTATCACCACAGGCGGCGGGGACCAGGGCATACCGGCCTCTTGATGATCTGTTTCGTGTGCTCAAGGAAGCTGTGGCGCCTAGCGGCCTTGCAAGGCGTCTCAATTTTCCACGTACAGCCGACCAGGCGCTCTGTTTGCAGTACAGCGTGTCACTCCACAGTAGCGAAGACTCCGACTGGCTATTGACGTGCGTGGATCCGTATACGGGGAGACTCCTTGGCGTACGAGTACAAGCACGCGCCGAACGATTCTGGCCGGATAACTGGGTGTGGCTGGTCGTCGGGCTGCACACTACCCTCTTGGCGGGTAGCACGGGCTTGTACACCGTCACCGTCATCGCGGTGCTTTTGATCATCTCCGTGCTCACGGGCCTCATCCTCTGGTGGCCCTCGACCGGCAAATGGCGGCAGGCGTTCACTATAAAGCGGCACGCGAGCGCCGAGCGGCGCAACTTCGACCTGCACAAGACCTTCGGGTCTTATTCGGCCCTTGTGCTCGTGGTACTGCTATTTACGGGCATCTATAAGAACCTCCCCCAGTATGTGAAACCGCTGGTGGAGGTATTTTCGCCGGTTACCGCCTGGCCGGAGGGCTTGAAGTCGACACTCGTGCCGGGCCAGACGCCGATCACGCCCGGTCAGGCGCTGGCCATCGCCGAGCGCCTGTTCCCCGATGGTGAGTTGGTCATGATGAAGCTGCCGCCCGACGGACCCGAGGGCGTCTACGCCGTCGGCAAGCGGGCGCCCGATGAGGTTGGAAGCTGGCCCTACCGGCACGTCTGGATCGAGCAGTACAGCGGCGCGGTGCTGCACGTGCAAGACCCCCACCACGGGACGGCGGGAGATAAGTTTCTGGAATGGCAGTTTCCGCTACATACCGGGGAGGCGTTTGGGTTGCCAGGGCGCATCCTCGTCTGCATCGCCGGCTTCGTTCCTGCTGTGCTTTATACCACCGGCTTCATCCGCTGGCGGCAGAAAGCACGTGCCAAGCGGCACACCCGCATGGTGGTTAGCAGGAATCAATCTACGCTAAATCCTGCGGGGGCTGCTGACGGGGTTATGGAAAATGGCATTGCGAGGATCCCAGCCGAAGAACGGCGGAGCGCAGCTTGCGTGAACCGCAGAGCGGCGTGTCGTTAAGGGATAAACATGAACGATTGCAACCCGAGCCTAATTCCTTACCGGCAACTGTCCCCGGCCAAACGCGCCCTCTTGGAGATGCGCCTGCGGGGCCATGTCCCAGAAAGGACGAAGACCCAAGCCATTCCAAGGCGGCCCGAAGGAACCGGCGCCCTGCTCTCCTTTGCCCAGCAGCGACTTTGGTTTTTGCACCAGATGGCGCCCCAGAACGCCGTCTACAGCGTGCCGGCCGCTCTGCGCCTGGAGGGCGTATTGAATCTATCTGCCTTGGAGCAGGCATTCACCGAGATCGTGCGCCGTCACGAAATCCTCAGGACCACCTTTGAGGTAGTGGGGGGCGAGCCGGTACAGGTGATTTCCCCTCTGCATCGAATGACCCTACCGATCGTTGATCTCAAAGCGTTAGGGAAGGGGGAGCAGGAGGCTAGGGTGCGGGAGTTGATCGGTGAGGAGGCCCGGCGCCCCTTTGATCTCGAACGCGGTCCGCCGGTGCGGGTCTGTCTGCTAGAGTTGGGCGAGGTGGAGCACGTACTGCTCGCGACCCTGCACCACATCATCTGCGATGGCTGGTCGATGGGCATTCTGGTCCGGGAGATCGCCGAGTTGTACGAGGCGTTTTCCAGCGCGCGGCCCGCCCCCCTGCCGGAATTGCCGATCCAATACGCGGACTTCGCCTACTGGCAGCGGCAATGGCTTCAAGGGGAGACGCTCGAGCAACAGCTTGCCTATTGGAAACGCCAGCTCGCGGACCTGCCTGTTCTGGACTTCCCGACCGACCACCCCCGGCCGGCCGTGCCGAGCTTTAGAGGAGCTTCAGTTCCACTGCGCTTACCCCGGGATCTCACCGATCGCCTCAAAGCGCTGAGCAAGGATGCGGGCGTTACGCTCTTTGCAACTGTATTGGCTGTATTTTATGTGTTGCTCCACCGTTATACGGGTCAAAAGGACCTTGTGACAGGTACCGGCATTGCGAATCGGAATCGCCCAGACATCGAAGGACTGATCGGGTGCTTCGTCAATGCATTGGTGCTCCGCATCAAGTTGGTGGCGGATCCGACGTTTCGCGAGCTTCTTGGCCTCGTCGATGAAGTGCTCTTAGGCGCTTATGCTCACCAGGACATGCCATTCGACAGGTTGGTCGAGGAGCTAAAGGTGAATCGAGACCCGACCCGGAATCCCCTGTTTCAGGTAGGCCTCGCCTTTAATAATGTCCCCCGGCAGCCGGTGCAATTGGCCAGGCTCGAGATAACCCCTGTCGAAATAGCGACCGGTACGGCCCAATTCGATTGTACCGTCTATTTGTCGGAAGTAGCCGGAACGCTCGTGGGTTCCATCGTGTACAGCACCGACCTCTTCGCCGAATCGACGGTGAAGCAACTGGCAAGGCATTTCGCAGCACTGCTGGAAGGCGTGGTCATGAAGCCAATGGCCCGTCTCTCCGAGTTGCCGATGCTCAGCGACCGGGAACAGAGGCAATTGCTGGTCGAGTGGCAAGGTAGAAAGGGGCACTATCGGCGGAATCGATGTCTACACCAGTTGTTCGAGGCGCAAGCAAGGCAGGTTCCGGAAGCGAGGGCGGTGGTATGTGGCGCCCAACGACTCAGTTATCGCGATCTGAATACCAAGGCCAATCAGCTCGCTCATTACCTGCGAGCGCGTGGGATAGGACCGGAGTCCTTGGTGGGCGTTTGCATGGGGCGTTCTGTGGATCTGGTCGTGGCTATCCTGGGCATACTCAAGGCGGGAGGTGCTTATGTCCCAATTGATCCGAGCTATCCTAACGAAAGGAGGGCATATTTGCTGGCGGATAGCACCGCACGGGTGGTGTTAGCGCAAGCGCCGCTGATGGAAGGGTTGCCGTCAGTGGATACGGAGTTTGTTTGCCTGGACCGGGATTGGGAGGCCATCGCCGAATACCCCGCGACTGCCCCTGCCAATGAGATCACCCCAGCACACCTGGCCTATGTGATCTATACCTCCGGGTCTACCGGCAAGCCCAAGGGTGTGAAGATCACTCACGCTAACGCTGTGCATTCCACCTGGGCGCGGTTTGACTATTATCAAGAACCTGTCGGGCGCTTCCTGTTGTTGCCCTCCTTTGCCTTTGATAGTTCGGTGGCGGGGATCTTCTGGACGCTGAGCCAGGGCGGGTGTTTATGCCTGCCTGAAGAGGATAGGCAGCGCGACCCAGTGGCCTTGGCAGCGGAGATCGCGGAGAAGGGGATTACACATCTTTTGTGTTTGCCCTCCTTTTACCAACTGCTGCTCGAACAAGACGAGCGTAAGCTCGGCTCGCTGCGGGTGGTGATCGTGGCCGGGGAGGCTTGTTTGGCTGGGTTGGTAAGGCGGCACTATGAGGCCCTCCCCCAAGTGACATTGTTCAACGAATATGGCCCGACGGAAGGCACCGTGTGGACCAGCGTATCCCGGCTTCAAGCAGAGGATGCACAGAATACAATCCCGATCGGGCGGCCGATTAATAATGTCGAGAGCTACTTGTTGGATGCGTTCCTCAATGCGATACCGATTGGCGTGTCGGGCGAGATCTATATTGGGGGTGCGGGTCTAGCGCGAGGATATCTTAACCGTCCGGATCAGACGGCTGGCCGATTCATTCCTCATCCCTTCGGTCAGGAAGGCTCGAGGCTTTATAGAACCGGAGATTTGGCGCGCTTCCGAGCGGACGGGAACATCGAGTTCCTGGGACGTATTGACCACCAGGTGAAGATCCGGGGCTTTCGCGTCGAGGTTGGGGAGATCGAAGCCACGCTACTGGAACACCCTCAGGTACAGGAGGCGGTGGTCATTGCGCGGGAAGATGTCCCTGGGGACAAGCGCCTGGCGGCTTATTGCGTCCTTTCTCCCTTGCGGGAAGAAAACGAAGGTCGGATTGCTGGTCCTCTCAATGGCGACGGCCTGCGGGACTTCATGACGAAGTCCCTGCCCGACTACATGGTGCCCTCAGCGCTTGTCCTCCTCGACTCTCTGCCTTTGACCGCTAACGGGAAGGTGGACCGCAAGGCCCTGCTTGCACGAGATCTAAGCCAGCCATCGGCACACCAATATGCTGTGCCACGCAATCCGACGGAGGAGGTCCTCGCTCAGATTTGGTCCGAAACTTTAGGCGTCGAGCGGGTAGGCATACACGATAACTTCTTTCAGCTCGGCGGGCATTCGATACTTGCCGTCCAGCTCGTTATGAAGGTCAATGATGCCTTTCATCTGGACCTTGAAATAGCGGTCGTGTTCGAGCGACCGACGGTCGCTATGCTGGCAGAGCTTATAGACCAGGGCGAAGCTCTAAACTCGGAGCACGATGCAAATTACGTAGGTTTAGGAGCGGAAGCACATCTCGACCCTGCTATTTGGCCGGCGGGCAATTGGTTGCCGCTTCAAAGTGACCCGGCAGAAATCTTCCTGACAGGGGCAACCGGATTTCTCGGGGCGTTTCTACTCCACGAGCTACTGCAGCAAACCTCGGCGAATATCCATTGCCTGGTGCGTGCTGAAACATATGCAGAGGCCTTCGACAAGCTGCGATGTGCCCTAGAACGTTATGGCATATACGATTCTGATCTTGTGCGCAGAGTTCTGCCTGTCCCTGGAGATCTCTCGAGTGCGGGTTTCGGCCTTACGACGGCGCTATTTCAGTCACTCGCCGAACGGGTAGAAGTAATTTACCACAACGGGGCGCAGGTCAATTTCGTTCAGCCTTACGCGGCGCTGAAAGCCGCCAATGTGCTCGGGACTCAGGAAATACTGCGCCTGGCGTGTACGCGAAAAGTCAAACCGGTTCACTATGTGTCCACCTTGTCCGTCTTCGGCACTGAATCGCCCCCTAGCCCTCACGGTTTCTCGGAAGACGACTTCCCAGGTCCGAGTGCAGATTTGGGGAATGGTTACGGCCAGAGCAAATGGGTGGCAGAGCAGCTTGTGAGAATCGCCGCGAGCCGCGGGTTACCGGTCAGCGTCTACAGGCCGGCAACCGTGACTGGACATAGCCGCACGGGTGCATGGAACAGCGACGACTTTCTCTGTCGCCTGATCCGAGGCTGTATCGCGATCGGCGCGGCGCCCGCAGAGCCGGTACACTTCGACATTGTGCCGGTCGACTACGTCAGTAGGGCCATCGTATATCTCTCTAGGACACCTGACGCAATCGGCGGGACCTTCCATCTTAATAACAAATGCCTAGTCAGTAGCACGGCTTTGCTTGATTGGATCAAGTCCTTCGGCTACTCGGTGGGGCAGCAGTCCTACCTTGAGTGGCGTGAAAAGGTCATGGAAGTAGCCGAACAGTCTAGCCACCATCCGCTATATCCACTGCTTCCAATGTTTAGAGCCAACACGCCCCGCGGGGACAGTCCCTCCGACCTCCGCGAACGATATAACTGCAGTAGGACTCTAGAAGCACTTATGGACAGCGGAATTCGATGTCCCGTTCCAGATCGGGCTCTGTTGGAAGCCTATTTATCGTATCTGCAACGCACTGGAAGCCTTGCCCCAAGTGCGTAACGTATCATCCATAGAGCTCCGCAATGCCGATTGTTTGCGCGGCAAGCCGTGCTACCTTTGCCATACTGCGTCGCCTCACGTGTTGCAGGTGAGATCGTCTATACGAATTCTACGCAAGCAACGTTCCGCTGCCTTTCCTGCTACGGCGAGGTAAACGAAACACACGGTAACGGATTGGCCTGCCGGCAATGCGGGGGCGTATATCCGGTCGTCGACGGTATCCCAATTATCATGCCACGCGCAATGCATGTGCTTGGGGCCTACGTTCGGGAACTCAGAGCTACAAGAGCAAGGGTGAACGAGCTCAAAAAGGAACTGGCGCCGTTATTAATCACCAAGGCAGGTCACGAGCTATCAGAGCGGGCTGAAAGAATGGTAGAGGCAATGTCGCAAAATGCCGCCTTAATGGAAGAACACTGCCGCCCCATCATTAACTGCTTGGGTAATGAAGAGGCCGCAGACGATCTGATAGCCTGGGTGGCTACGCGGAGCGGCTATTCATATGGTGAGATCCTGTCTTATTTTTATCAGGATTGGTACGGAACGCGTGAATTTGATGCGGTCAGAAACCTGTTCGAGCCGGCGGTCGGGGAGTATTGCACGGACCGGGGATCGTTAGCAGTCTTGGGTGCAGGGGCCTGCGGCTTATTGTACGCCCTAGCGAAATATTTTCATTCGTCGTTCGGGGTCGACCTTTCACTGCCAGGTTTGCTGACGGCCAAGCATCTGATTGAGGGAGAGGCTGTCTCAATACATTTAGAGCGTGCCGGTTGGAAGAGAATTTCCTTGTCGCCACCAGAGCCATCCCGAGGGGACATTCGCTTTCTCGTCGCGAATGTCATGAGCCCGCCATTTCAAGACGCCAGCTTATCGCTGGTGGCAACGCAGTATCTGTTAGACATTGTTCCAAACCCAATGTGGTTCATTGAGGAAATTCATAGGATCCTTAAGCCGGAAGGCGTGTGGATCAATTTCTCGAAGCCATTTAGATGGCTGGAGGACCCTGTTGATCTGGGGCCGCGGACGCTGACGGAGCTAACTCCGCTCCTAGAAAGACTGAACTTCTGTGTGCTTCAGACCGATCTGGTGCGATTTAAGCAACTTAATGTGGATGACGTATATATGGGCGGAGATAGGTTTGACCAGGAAGTAGACTTTTTCGTGGCACAAAAAGCGGCTAGGAATACGCTGCCAACGTTCACGGAAGCAAGAGGCCGCATGCGTAGTGATCGGAACATGGCCTGGGATCAAATCCCAAGAGTTGTGAGCTGCAGAGAGGTCGCCTTCCTTCACAAGAAGTGTTTCTCTGCGGGCGGAGTCACAAGTAGCTCCGAGATAAGCATAATGAACACGTCGTTGCCTATGAAGCAAGACCATGTACAACTGGCTGAAGCGTTATTTGAGTGCATTGATGGTAAGCAGACGCTGCGCGAGATATGGCACATACTTAGAGATAGAGGCAATAGTATTAATGAGCAGGACTTTCTGGATATAATGTGCTGCTTGAATATCGACCACTATTTGCTGGATATGGGTGAAGAACTTTCATTGGCGTGACTGTCTGTGTCGAGTATGGCAGTGCCACTTCGTCAGTAAAACAGGATCGCGTAAAGTCGCGATGATTTCTCATTGCGTATTCCGGATACTTGGCATCCGCTTCCAGGAGGGTCCTGTGTCAACGGTGATCTGCCGTGGCTAATATCGTATTTGTCCTGGCACCGGTGACGGGTTCGTTAAACTCGAGCCTCAAACTGGCAAAAACTCTTAGGGACAGTGGGCATGGGGTTAGCTATATTGGGCTAGCGGACAGCGAGGAACACGTGCTCAGGAATGGCTTAGAGTTCAATAGGCTGTACGAAACGTGGTTTCCGAAAGGACTGGCCGCGGAAATCACCATGAATGCATTAATCAACGGCTCCGCCAGCGCTAAAGCATTCCGAACGGACACGCTAAGACGACAGGCATTCCTCGAGGCTATCGTTGCTGAAAAGGATACGGAGTTTCAGGAGACCATGGCAGCTATAAAGCCGGACCTTATTGTTCATATACACTCAGATCCCCTAATGGTAGTGCTCGCGTTGTTGACGTGTTCGTTTGGGACCAGCGTAGTCTATCTGCGCGATATGCTAGGACGATCGGAGTATTCCGCTATTCCACCCATGGGGACAGACATTATTCCATCAGGCGCAATATCACAGCTACGTACGTATCTGGCGTGGCGGAAAAGCGCAGTTCTTAGACGTTATCGGAAGGCCTACTACCGGCTTGCGTATGGGGCGGATTTCGACGGGATGATAAGAAAGGTCGCTTCGAAATGCGGATATCCGTGGTCCCTGGTGGATAGGAGCGGGATACCGGCCTACACCCTTAGGCTTCCGGAGATAGTGCTGTGTCCAAAGGAGTTCGATTTTCCTCAGGCAGAAAAGCCGGGGCGTTACTATGCAGAGGCGTCGATAGATGTCGATCGAGATCAACCACCCTTTCCATGGGAGTCTTTAGATGGGATGTCCCCGTTGGTGTATTGTGCTCTTGGGACATTGACGTGGTTTCCGCAAAGCCGGTACCGAGCGTTTTACCAGGCTGTTATTGACGCATCACGATCACGACCTAACTGGCAATGGGTCGTGGCGTTGGGTGATATCCTCCCGGTGCAGGACTTTAGGGATGTGCCCGATAATGTCATCCTCGTAAACCAAGCCCCACAACTGCAACTGCTTAAGCGAGCCAGCATGATGATTACCCATGGAGGCACGAATACGATAAAGGAATGCATCTATTATGGCGTTCCAATGGTCGTGTACCCATTGGGGTACGATCATCCAGGCAATGCGGCGAGGGTCGTTTATCACGGCCTTGGTGTAAAGGGAACTTTCTTGAAGGTAACCGCAGAGCAAGTGCGAGATCTTGTTAACAGTGTGAATAGCGATCCTTATTACCGAATGCAAGTTAGGCTGATGCAAGCGAAGTTCCGCGAAGTGGAGGACGCGCAGTTGGGCGTAAGATTGATCAATGCAATAGTGCAGGAACAAGCGGTATCCCAGAATCGCGGTCAGATTGGGCGCAATGCCTTGCTGGATGCCGAGAAACGGAGGGGGCCGACATGTTAATCTTGGGATTACAAGGAGGACTGGACCCGGTCTACTCTAATAGAGCCGTGCTGGGCCATACGTGCCACGATGCTTCAGCTGTGGTGATTCAGGACGGGGCCGTACGAACCGCCATTGAAGAGGAACGACTAAGCAGAATCAAGCATTCAAACAAGGCGGCGGTGTTAGCCATTAACGTTTGCATGTCCAACAATGGCGTGACGATGCGGGACGTCCACAGGATCACCATTCCTTGCACGGAGGCTAGTGCGGATGCTTCTCTAAGGCGCCTTCTCTTGCCTGCATCAAACGAAGACGTGAGAGGCGCGCGGGAGTTGGTGCATGATATGTTCGGCACCCATGTTGGATATAGCGTTGATGATAGCAAGCTCACCTTTGTTCCTCATCACGTGGCTCACGCGGCTAGCGCTTACTATTGTGCTGGATTGAGGAGTTCTCTTGTAGTCGCACTAGATGGATATGGCGACACGTTGTCTGGGCTTGTTTACAGTGTAGATGACGGTACCTGGACGAAGCTCAGGGAGTTATCCATTCCACAATCGCTTGGTGAATTCTATTTGCATGTAACGAAATATCTTGGCTACGGCCTATTCGATGAATACAAGGTAATGGGGCTAGCCCCCTACGGCGATAGCAACCGGTACCGGGAGATGTTTCGGCAGTCGTATGCGCTGCTGCCAGAAGGGGAGTATTCGATCTCGGAGGACCTTGTGGACGTGCTTTGCGAGGCGGGGCCACGGCGACGACGGGGAGAGCCGTTGACACAATTCCACAAGGACATTGCGGCGGCGCTGCAGGAGGCGCTCGAAGACATGGCATTCCACATGCTGAGACACTTTCAGAAGGAGACGGGGCACCGGCAGTTATGCCTGGCAGGAGGGGTGGCGCACAACTGTACTTTGAACGGGAAGATCCTGTACTCGGGGTTGTTCGATGAGGTCTTCGTGCAGCCGGCGGCGCACGATGCCGGACTCGCGCTGGGTGGGGCGTTGTGGGTGTACTACAGCGAGCAGGAGAGGCAGGGGCATAGGTATTTGCCACCGCCCCGGCTCGAGCATGTGTATCTTGGGACCGATATCGGGTCGAATGAGCAAATCCTGGAAGGCTTGGCGGTGTGGGGAGACTTCATCGAGATCGAGCGGGAGTCGAACATCACGGAGCAGGCCGCTGAGCTCCTCGCTGACGGGAAGATCATCGGTTGGGTGCAGGGTCGCTCGGAGTTCGGACCGCGGGCCTTGGGTAACCGGAGCATCCTCGCCGATCCAAGACCGGCGGAGAACAAGGACATCATCAACCGAATGGTCAAGAAGCGCGAGGCGTTCAGGCCCTTCGCGCCGGCGGTGCTTGAGGAGTACGCTGAGGAATATTTCGAGATCCCAAGAGAGGGGATGCGTTTTCCTTTCATGACCTTTGTGCTAAAGGTACGCGAGGACAAGCAGACGCTGCTAGGGGCGACCACGCATGTGGATGGCACGGCGCGGATCCAGACGGTATCGAAGGAGACGAATCCGCGCTTCTGGGCGCTCATCGATGCGTTCCGGAGCAGGACGGGGGTACCGGTGCTGCTCAATACCTCGTTCAACAACAATGCCGAACCCATTGTGGACTCGGTGAATGACGCCGTTGTCTGCTTTCTGACGACGGACCTGCATCATCTGGTCGTTGGCGACTACTTGATGAGAAGGAAGCGCATTGAACGCGCGCAGTTTCTACAACTGGTTCCGTCGCTACCCGCGTACTGCGTCTTGAGGTGCTCTAAGTTACTAGGTCGCGATGGAGAAGCGTATCGGAAGTTGGAGATATGCAGAAACTATGACGAGAGGCTTGATACATCTATCTCGGCAGAGGCATATAAGATTTTGGAAGAGGCGGGCGGAGAGGAGACCCTGGATACGCTTTTCAAGAAATGCAAGCTTTCTGAAGAGAAATGGGGTCCGTTAATAGAGGAAGTCAAGGCGCTTTGGTCACAGCGCTCTATCGTGCTGAGGCCGCGATCGGAGGGTCGGCCGTGGCGGGATGCGAGAGTGCGATAGTCGGCATGTAATGGACGTATTCCTGTACCTGTTGTCTCGGTCCGGACCCGGTCTGATACTGGCGGTGATGGCAGGCATCGTCAGTGGGTTGGGCGGTGCGGGCCTCGTGAGCCTGATCAATGCCGCGTTGCATTCATCGACATTGGTTGGAACGGAAACGCTGTGTGCCTATGCGGGGCTGGGTGTGACAGTGGTATTGGCGCAGGCGGGTTCAGGGGTCGCGGTGGCGCGGCTGGGGCAGGCGGCTGCTTGCGAGCTGCGTATGGAGCTCAGCCGGCGCATCGCCGCGGCGCCCTTGCGCCTGTTGCAGGAGTTGGGCATTCCGAGGCTGCTGGCGAACCTCACGGAGGATTGCGCCACGCTTGCGAATGCCTTCCAGGTGATCCCGATGCTCTGTATCAACCTCGCGTGCGTGCTCGGTTGTTTGATTTATCTCGGGTGGTTGTCTCCGGGTCTGCTCGCGATCGTGGTGAGCATGATGGCTTTCGGGGTGGTGATCTACCGGGTGGCTACGCTTAAGGGGATGCGGGCGTTGCGCGCGGCCCGAGAGCAGGATGACGCGCTTTACTCGCATTTCCGGGCTTTGACCGAGGGAATCAAGGAGATCAAGTTGCACCGGGAGCGGCGGGACGCCTTCTTTTCCGACATTCTGGCGCCGACGGCGCACGCGAGCCTTCGGACCAATGTCTCGGGAACGACGGCCTTCCTCCTCGCGGCGAGCTGGGGCAGCGCCCTTTTCTACGGCCTGATCGGAATCATTCTGTATGCGACGCCAGGCTGGGAGATCTCGAAGCAGACGCTGACGGGGTATACCTTGACGATCCTCTATATGATGTCGCCCTTGGCCGGGGTGCTCCAGGGTCTGCCCGCCTTAGGCCGGGCCGGCATTTCTCTCGACAAAATCGATGCTCTCAGGAAGGATCTCGAAAGCCGCAAGCCGGAGGGCGAGCATGCGGAGACCGCTTGCCGGCCTGGTCCCGGTCCGCTCGAGCTCCTCGCGGTGACCCATCGTTATCATGGAGAGGAGACGAATCGAAGTTTTGCCCTGGGTCCTGTCAGCTTGATACTCCATCCCGGGGAGTTGGTATTTGTCGTCGGGGGCAATGGCAGTGGCAAGACCACGCTGGCCTTGATCCTGGTGGGGCTTTATCTTCCGGAGAGCGGATCCATCAGATCGGATGGCCAGGTGATCGATGATACGAACCGCGAGGGCTATCGGCAACAGTTCTCGGCGGTATTCTCGGATGTCTACCTGTTCGACAGCTTATTGGGTCTTTTCGCGAGGGATCTGGATGACAAGGCGCACGCCTATCTGAAACGGCTCCGGCTCGACCACAAGGTCTCCGTCGTGAACGGAGCGCTATCGACGCTCGATCTCTCCCAGGGGCAGCGGAAGCGGCTTGCTCTATTGACAGCGTACCTGGAGGATCGGCCGTTCTACGTGTTCGATGAGTGGGCGGCGGACCAGGATCCGTTATTCAAAGATCTCTTTTATACTGTGCTTCTTCCGGAGCTTACAGTACGAGGCAAGACGGTGGTCGTGATCACCCATGACGATCGTTACTACCACCTGGCCGATCGATACATCAAGCTGGAGTATGGGAGGGTCGTGGAAGACAGGCGCTTGCGTCCAAGGGTGGAGGAAGAACGTACGGCGTGCGTGCAGCTTTAGGTGGCCGAGCCGATCAACCGGCCTGCACACCGCGCAAGTCGGCTCGAATCACGATCTGGTCGTAAGGGGCGCTCGGACACCCCAGAAATGTGGGTGGGTTCGGCATGCCTTTTATGCCGTAACCCACCGACTTGGCCCGCGCAGCGGGCCTCCTTCCCAAGACGCACTCCAAGTGTCGGCCGGCGGGTTGGTGGGTTACGCCGCAAACAGCGCGGCTAACCCACCCTACATTTTACCGAGCTTAAGACCCGCAGCAAGACGGTGGTGGTGATCACACATGACGATCAGTACTTCCCCGTGGCCAACCGCTGCATCAAGCTGGAATCCGGCCAGTTGGTTCCGTTTCATTCCTGCCGAGCCCGTGGCCGGCTGGGTCGATGACCAGCGGGCTGTACCGGAGTGGCGATAGCTGGGGAACGTGGGGGTTCCCTGCGGTCATCTCGACCTACAGGCACTTAGTCGTTTCTCCGGGACACCCAGAGGCCGGGATCCTGCACATGCCGGGTGGCCAATCTGGTCATCCGCTTTCCCCACATTACCGCGACCAGCATCCCTACTGGGTCAAGGGGCAACCGATCAGTTTCGTCCCTGGGGAGACCGAGCACACCCTGCGGCTCGTACCGGCTAAGCACGGGCAACAGTGATGGTGGTCGTTCCTTATGCTTGAGGAGAGGAAAGAATCTCAAGCGCTGATGAGTCGGTTCCCTAACTCTGTATACAAGCGAAACGTAGCGTCAAGACTCGCAAGCTTGGCATCGTATGTGATCGCCGTAGCGATGATAATCCGGTCTGCCGGATCCTTGTGGTGTTTCACCAGATTGACGGAATTCGCTGCGATCTCGGATGTCACGGGCAGGCTGTCGATACCTGATGGTTCAAGCGCCTCTCGCAGCCAGTCATTAAGCGGCAGAGGCAACTCGATACGCCGCCGTTTGAGCAGGTGGGCGACTTCAAAGCTTGAAATCGCCGAGACGCCGATCCGGCTTTCCTTTTGTAAAGCCGCCGCGATCTCAGGGGAGAGGTCCGCTTCGCCATGAATGATCCACATTAGCCAGATGTGAGTGTCAAGGACGATCACCGCACTACTTCCCAGTCGCACTCAGGGACGATGGCGGAGATGATATCCCCAAGAATCTTCCCCCGGCCGGCAATCACTGGGGAGATACGATGCGCCGCCTCAGCTTCGCACTCCTCAAGCACCAGGAAGATGGCCTCCACTTTGCGGTTGGGTGGCAACTTAGGGACCTCCTTAAGGTTGCCCTGTGGGTCTGTCTCAAGAATCAATCGCTCTGCAAACATCATTATTGCTCCCTCAATGGATATCCCCGGCTGACTGCGGAGGATGGACTGGAGAAACAAACATTATCAGAAGGTGAACTCGGTTTCACCTGTCCTTCCCAAAAAAGTCGTATAAGCGGAATCATATGAAGAATGATAGGGTTGATTCGTCTAGGCGGCCCGTCGGAGGTAGTGATGGTGGAGTCCACCGAGGTCTGCGATTTCGACTACTGCGCCGAGATGTGGAAGGTGAACGGGCCGAACAAGTGGTGAGTCCATATTAAGCCCTAGATGCGTTCGCCAGTGCGTGATAGTAATTGAAATAGCACTTAAAGAACGGCAGCGCTACTTGGACAACGCGCAGTCACCCACTCTTTCATCCTGCGGAGCCCAGGGCCGGCTGGGTCGATGACCAGCGGGCTGTACCGAAGTGGCGTGAGCTCCGGGAACGTGGGTTCCCTGCGGTATCTCGACCTACGGGCACTACTCCAGCGGGTTGATATGCGTAATTCCAGGGAACCGTCTGAAATCGTAATCTGCGGAATACACCTCACCCCCGTGCTCCAGTGCCAGAGCGGCCAGGTGCGCATCCGAGGTGAGGTTGCCCGCGGTGCCTGTGGTCTTGACCAGATTGCGCAAGATCGGCCAGTGGTTGCGGCCCCGGGGCGACGGGAATGACATAGGGCTTGTTTGAGCCAGTCATCGACATAAGCCAGCGCTTCATGAGGTGTCAAGGGGTATTGCATCACAGAGGGGTGTGTCGTGAGGAGTAGAAATGCCAGGGTGACGATCCAGGCAAGCCCCACGTCCGTGGTACCAGAGAGCACGCCTTCCAGCCATCTTCGCGCCTTCGCATGGTGGGGAGAACCGGAATCGATGGCGTAGATCAACGCATTGGCATCGACCAGGATCACTTTTTCATCTGCAGCTTGCGCACGAGCTCCTCGGCCTCGAGCTGGTCGGCCAAGGCGAGCGCCTTGCCGAGGTCTATACCAGGCTTGACACTACCTAACGAGGCAGGCTTGACCTTATAAAGCTTCGCCTTGGGTAAGGCTCGCTGGACCGTCAAGCCTGCCTGCAAGGTCTCGTTGACGATGTCTTTGAAGGACTTATCGGAGCGCTGCGCCGCTTCCTTCAAGGCCTTTGCCAATTGATCGTCAATGGTTAATGTCGTGCGCATATTTTGCATCATAGCAGATTTTATACGAACATCAAGACTTCATCTAACGAGCGGTAAACTAAGCGATCCCTATGGATTTCATGCATGTTGACACTGTTCGAGATGGGTCTTGGCAATTGCCGGGGGGCAGCCGGCAGGCCGCCGATGCTCAACCGCAATCGCAGGTTGTGCCGCCGTTGGCGGGACGGGGGGACGCAATACCCGTCCTCAGCCGCGCGGGCACCGTCCTCGGCAAGATCGAGGCGCTTGGGGAAGCGCTTGAGGGGCCTGCGCGGGGTGCCCATCCCCACAGGCTCGCGCGCAGAACTGGCGTGCCTCAAAGTTACCTCAGGTGAGATTCAGGAACACTCACCGAATATCGTCCCTCGGAATGCACCGCCGTGCCGTCAGAAAGTCGTCTGCCGACGCGGATGAACTCTTAGCCATATCGCGCCAGCCTATAACACAGCTTGAGCCGCTGCGGCAGATTGCCGCGCGACAGTTTGTCGCCTTCCCGAGCGCTGGTCCTCTTGCTAGGATACCTGCCATGGCTCGGTGCCCAGTCATCCATGGCTTGGAATTACAGCGCTGGCAAGGGAGCCTCGGGTTAAGCGCATAGCGCTCTGCTTTGCGCCTTTGGCGGGTGGGTCGTTCAACGCTTGCGTGCTATCCGGGTCTTGATAGGTCAGTGGGGGAACCGAACGGGGTTGTCACCGCTATGTCACACGTTCCTGAGCTGCCGAGTCTGAACGAGGTACCCGAAGAGGGACAGCGCAAGGCAATGCGCGGGGAGACTGCCCGCCTTTACGGCAAGGCGCTGCTCGAACGCCAATCGCAACGGGAATCGAACGCCCGTACTTATCCCCGGCACATCCCGATCGCTATCCGCCGTGCCCAGGGGATCTACGTCGAGGATGTGGAGGGCCGCGAGTATATCGACTGCTTGGCGGGCGCCGGTGCCTTGGCCCTAGGGCATTCCCATCCGGTGGTCGTCGAGGCGGTTCAGCGGGCCTTATCCGAATCGCTGCCCTGGCAGACCTTGGATCTCATGACACCTGTCAAGGATCAATTCATTCAAGACCTCTTCGCGAGCCTCCCCAACGAATGTGTACACAACGCCAGGATCCAGTTCTGCGGGCCGTCCGGCGCGGATGCCATCGAAGCCGCCCTCAAACTGGTGAAGACCGCCACCGGAAAGCGCTCCATTCTGGCCTTCCACGGCGCTTATCACGGCATGACCCATGGGGCCTTGGGGCTGACCGGCGAGATCGGTCCGAAGCTCGCGGTGTCTGGCCTCATGGCCGAAGTCCATTTTCTCCCCTTTCCCTACAGCTACCGCTGTCCCTTCGGTCTGGGCGGGGAGGCGGGCTGGCGAGCCTCCCTCGCCTATATCGAGCGCGTCCTGGACGACCCCAACAGCGGCATCACGCCGCCCGCGGCGATGATCCTCGAAGCCGTACAGGGGGAGGGGGGTGTCATCCCGGGGCCGGATGAGTGGTTGAGCGCGATCCGCCGCCTCACCCGCGAGCGGTCGATTCCCTTGATCGTTGACGAGGTGCAGACGGGGCTTGGGCGGACAGGACGGATGTATGCCTTTGAGCATTCTGGCATTATCCCGGACGTGTTGGTGTTGTCGAAGGCGATTGGCGGTGGCCTGCCGCTCAGTGTGGTGATCTATTCGACTGAACTGGATCGCTGGCAGCCGGGAGCCCATGCGGGCACGTTCCGGGGCAATCAGCTCGCAATGGCCGCAGGCTCGGCTACGCTGCGATACATCCAAACGCAACGGCTCTGGGAACATTCAGACGCGATGGGAAGGCGTTTGATGTCCGCACTTTCCGAGCTCATGCCAGCGACCCGCTCGCTGGGTGAGGTGCGTGGGCGTGGGCTTATGATCGGCGTCGAGGTCGTGGGCAAGGACAAGGCGGACCTCAGAGGACCTCATCCGCCCTATTGTCCGGAGATGGCGAGGCACATTCAGCAAGAGGCCTTGGCGCGCGGATTGATCCTGGAGCGCGGGGGTCGTTTGGGGAGTGTCGTGCGGTTCCTGCCGCCGCTGATTGTCACGCCCGAGCAGATCGATAGGATCGCGGCGCGATTCGCCGAGGCCATAAATGCTGCGGAAGCTCGGGTGTAGGTTGGTCTTTCGTGTCATATAAGCAAAGCCTGACAGGAGCAAGCATGTGGGATCGCGACATCGATAGGCCGCGGAGTAGCCATACGGTCTGGCATCTCTCCAAGGTTACCCGGGCGGACCGCGAAACGCTATATGGTGCGTATTCCGGACCAAACTGATCACTGATTCCGGCGCAAACTGATCACTGATTCCGGCGCAAACTGATCACCGCTCCGGAGCGGTTTCCTATCGAGCGAAGCGTACGACGCGGGATAACCCGGCCGCCGGGGCCTTACCCTGTTGGATGGTTCCGACGAAAGGGCAAGGCCAATGGCAAATACGAGGGTGTCCATGCGTAAGACGAAAGAGATCCTGCGCCTGCATCACGAAGCACGGCGCTCGGGGCGCGAGATCGCCCGGACCCTGGGCGTGTCGCCGGCAACGGTCCAAGAGTGCCTGCGCCGCGCGCGCATCGCCGGGGTGGACTGGACAGCGGCGCGTGACCTGAACGATACGGTGCTGGAGGGCCGGCTGTATCCGCCGCCCGCGGCGCCTACGCTCGACGACCGGCCGCTGCCGGACTTCGCCGAGCTGCACGCCCAGCTCAAACGCAAAGGCGTGACGCTGGCGCTTTTGTGGGAGGAGTACAAGGCCCTCACCCCCGAGGGCCTGCAGTACAGCCAGTTCTGCGAGCGTTACCGGCGCTACAGCGCACGGGTGGACTTGGTCATGCGCCAGCCCCACCGCGCCGGGGAGAAGCTGTTCGTCGACTACGCCGGGCCGACGGTGCCGGTCGTCGATCGCGGTACCGGTGAGATCCGTGCGGCGCAGATCTTCGTCGCCGTGCTGGGAGCGAGTAACTACACCTACGCTGAGGCGACGTGGACGCAAACACTGCCTGACTGGATCGGGTCGCACGTGCGGGCGTTGAGCTATTTTGGATCGACACCTGAAATTATCGTCCCGGACAATCTCAAGAGCGCCGTTACCCGCGCCGATCGCTACGAGCCGGGTCTGAATCCGACCTACCAAGAGTTCGCCGAACATTACGGCGTAGCGATTATCCCAGCGCGGGCCAGAAAGCCGCGTGATAAAGCCAAAGCTGAAAATGGGGTGCTCCTGGTCGAACGTTGGATCTTGGCGCGCCTGCGTCATCACGCGTTCTTCCGCCTCGGCGATCTGAATACCGAGATCGACACATTGCTCTCGGCGCTGAACCGGCGTCCGTTCCGCAAGCTGCCGGGCTCGCGGCGCACGCTCTTCGAACAGCTCGACCGTCCGGCCATGAAGCCGCTGCCCGTACCGCCCTACGTGTTCGCCGAGTGGCGGCAACCGCGCGTGCATATCGACTATCACGTCGAGGTCGACCGCCACTACTATTCGGTGCCCTACGCGCTGGTCAGTCACGTCGTGGACGCACGCATCACGGCGCACATCGTCGAGCTGTTCTACCGCGGCCAACGCGTCGCCTCACACGTGCGCTCGCATCTCTTGGGGCGATACACCACCGATCCGGCGCACATGCCCAAGGCCCATCAGCACTACGCCGCCTGGACACCGCGGCGGCTCATCGATTGGGCCGAAAAGAGCGGCGCGGCGACCGCCAAGCTCATCGAGGTCATCCTCACCACTCGCGCCCATCCCCAACAGGGCTTCCGCTCCTGCCTGGGCATCATGCGGTTGGGTAAGCACTACGGTGTCGCGCGTCTGGAGGGGGCCTGCCAGCGCGCTCTCGTCCTCGGCGCTCACAGCTACAAGAGTGTCGAGTCGATTTTGAAACGTGGTTTGGACGGCGAGCCATTACCGGCCACGGCGTCTTCCACCCCGGCGATCACTCACGACAACGTGCGCGGCGCCGGTTATTACCACTGACCCACACCTACGATAGGAGAGTATCATGTTGACCCATCCCACGATCGAAAAACTGCACACCCTGCATTTGACCGGCATGGCGCGCGCATTAGAGGCTCAGCGCCACCTGCCCGACAGCGATACACTGAGCTTCGAGGAGCACCTCGGCCTCTTGCTCGACGCCGAGAGCACCGAGCGCGACAACCGCCGTTTGCAGACCCGTTTGCGCACCGCCGCCCTGCGTTCCACCGCCTGCCTGGAGGATATCGATTATCGCCATCACCGCGGCTTGGACAAGAGCCTGATGAAAAAGCTCGCCACCGGCCAGTGGCTGCACGAGCACCTCAATGTGCTCATCACCGGACCGAGCGGGATCGGAAAAAGCTGGTTGGCGTGCGCGCTCGCGCATCAAGCGTGTCGCCAGGGCTTCACCGCCCGCTACCTGCGTCTACCGCGCTTGCTCACCGAGCTCGCCATCGCCCGAGGTGATGGTCGCTACCGCAAGCTCCTCGCACAGCTCGCCCGCCTCGACGTGATCATCCTCGATGACTTCGGCCTCGCCGCCCTGACCGAAGAGCAGCGGCGCGATCTGCTCGAGATCCTCGAGGACCGTTACGAGCGGCGTTGCACTGTGGTGACCAGCCAATACCCGGTCGAGCACTGGCATGACCTCATCGGCGATCCCACCCTGGCCGACGCGATCCTAGACCGGCTCGTGCACAACGCCTACCGGCTTAACCTGAAAGGAGAATCAATGCGAAAGCGAGCGAGATCGTTGACCGATACCGGGCCGACACGCTTATAATGCACCAACCCCGCGTCGCTGCGCTCCGAAGGGGTGATCAGTTTCGACCGGAACGGGTGATCAGTTTGCTCCGGATTGGATGATCAGATTGAGCGGAATGCACAGTGGAGACGCTGGTGTTGAGCACGGCGGCGAACACCGCCTGGCTGACGTGCGCCTTCTCGCGCAGCGACTTGATCTTCTGCGGGGGCATCTCTTCCACGTCTAGATGGCACAGCGCATCGAGCTCACGCATGCGGCGCTTGCTGATCAAACCCGCTTCGTGCAAACCACAGGCGGTTTCGTGCATTTCCTCGAGGATTCTACTCTTACGCGTTGTCGTTGCCATGACACACCTCTACAATCTCACCGGCCGATAAGGCGACCGAAATCTGTCGGTCACCGAGCTCCAGTGGTTCTTTCGTCACTTCCTGGAATAATTTCAACTCCTCCTTATCAAGGTTGGCGCGCTCGTTCTTGCCGAAGCCATAAAGAAAAAACCAGCGGCTTTCCAAATTGGTGGCGACAATGGTCCGCGCGCCACCGCGTTTCCCCCGGCCTGGCAGCCCGACGCGCTTCTTCACCACGTGCCCGCCGAGGTCGGCATCGATAAGCCCTTGCTCCATCTCAGTGACGGCCCCGTGGAGCGCAGCATCCGACAGCCCCGCCTTCTGCATCCAGCGGGTAAAGGTTCGGGTCCTGAAGACTCTCTTCATTGAGACCAGTATATCACATGGTGATATACTTTTGACTGGAAACCCACCGCGTCTTGTAACCACCCGCGCCAAGTCTTCCCTGGGATTCACTACGCCAATGTCAATGGTATTCATCGAATTTCTCAAGAAAGCCGCTCGATGTCCGCGTAAAAATCTGACCAAACATATTTGAAATCTTCCACTCCAGAAATGTAGGGTGGGTTCGGCATGCCTTTTATGCCGCAACCCACCGACTTGGCCCGCGCAGCGGGTCTCCCTTCCCAGGCCGTACTCCAAGTGTCGGCCGACGGGTTGGTGGGTTACGCCGCAAACAGCGCGGCTAACCCACCCTACATTTTATCCGAAGCGGGAGGGCCTGTGCGTTTCTTGGAGTCGTTTTGTTCAACACGCAAGAGGTGAGTATCTAACCAAACATAGTTGAAATTTCGGGCAAGCCACCCAAGTCCCTGTCCTTACGGGACCGTCATCGTCTTTTCTCCCTCTCCCTCCGGGAGAGGGTTGGGGTGAGGGGATCAGAATCACAATCATCGACGAAAGTGTTTGATTTGATTCCCCTCATCCTAACCTTCTCCCTGAGGGAGAAGGGACTTCCAGATTTGTTGAAGTCGATCTGTATAACATTGGTTGCATGAGAATCTAGCCAAAGACATTCTATCCCTTCCCCCCCAATTAAAGGGGGATAGGATGGGGTTGAGCCTATCCGAAGCGCGGTGCTCGACCCCCCACCCAACCGTCCCCCGCTACGCAGGGGAGGGAAACCGGAGACTCCCTCCCCTGTCTGCGCTTTCTGCGGACGGGGGAGGGTGGGGTGGGGGCCAAGCCCTTAAGCCGCTGACCAAGCCTCGTCTCGGCCTGACGCGCCTGGCCCCCACCCTCACCCTCCCCCGCTACGCAGGGGAGGGAATACCCTGGCGCCGTGGGTTGGCGAGCCCGCAGCGATCCTGAGCGGAGGTGCGGCAAATTGTCGCATTCACAAGAGTGGCGAATAGGGGCAAGATGGATCCTGTTCGAAGGGTAGGAGCCTCGCGAATAGTTTCGTGCTACCGATGCGTGTACGTCGCCTCATCCGATATTGGGTCGCCTGGGTGGCGGTGGCTGCGGCGATCGTGGGCGGATTGGGGTTTGCCGCCTTACGCCTCTCGCTGCCCGGGGAGGGGCAGGCTTCGGTCTACGGCTTGAGCGCGCCGGTTTCGGTCGCGATGGATCGTTTCGGTGTACCGCTCATTAGCGCCGGGTCGCGCCTGGATGCCTTTCGTGCGCTCGGGTACGTGAGCGCGCGGGATCGGTTGTTTCAGATGGACGTGTTGCGACGGAAAAGCGCGGGTCGGCTCGCCGAGATCTTTGGCGAAGCCGCGGTTGGAACGGATAGGGAGCAACGGGTGTTCGGATTCGAAGGTGTAACGAGAGAGGTTGCGCGGCGGATCCCTACGGACCAACGGGAGGCGTTGGCCGCCTATGCCGATGGGGTCAACGGCGCCATCGAGCGTATGACGGTGCTTCCCTTCGAATTTCTCCTGCTCGGGCATCGCCCGGAGCGCTGGCGTATCGAGGACAGCCTGCTGGTCGTGCTCGGCATGTTCGATACCCTGAGCAAGTCCGAATGGGAGGAGCGCATGTTGAGCGTGATGGAGCGTGCGCTGCCTTCGGAGGTGTACAGGTTCCTCACTCCCGAGACGGACCATTACACGCGGTCCGTTCTAGGGGAAGGAGAGTTTGAGCGAAGGGCGGAACGGGTTCCGGTGGAAGTATTGAGATCGCTGCTCGGATCGGACGGGCAGGGGCAGAAGCAGGCGGATCTCGTGCGGACTTCACTCGTGCAGCCGGGTTCCAACGCCTGGGCCGTGGCCGGTGTCAAGACCCAGGACGGCCGCGCGATCCTGGCGAACGACATGCACCTGGCGATTTCGGTTCCGAGCGTGTGGTACCGTTGCCAACTGCGGTTCGAAGGGGTGGATATCGACGGTGTCAACCTACCTGGAACGCCCCTCATCATCGCCGGTGCCACGCGACGCCTCGCGTGGGGGATGACCACGCTGATCGCGGACGTTCTGGATCTGGTGAAGATCGAGGTGAATCCGGAGGATCCCGAGGAATACCGTACCCCCGAGGGTTGGAGGCGCTTCGAGAAGAGGCATGAGTCGATTGGAGTCAAGGGGGCATCGGCGCGTGGGATCGATATCAAGACCACGATCTGGGGGCCGGTCGCGATGAAGCCGCTCTTGGGGCAGCCGGTCGCCATCCATTGGACCGCACTCGACCCGGAGGCCGTGAACATCGGACTCCTCGATATCGACCAGGCGGAGACCTTAGAGCAAGGGCTCACGGTCATGAACAAAACGGGCGGGCCGCCGCTCAATGTGATTTTGGCCGACAACTCGGGCCGCGTCGCCTGGACCACGATGGGCCGGCTGCCCCTGCGTCGCGGGTTCGATGGAGCCGTGAGTAGGTCCTGGACGGACGGGTCGGTGGGGTGGACGGGTTACATCCCGCCCGCGGAGCTTCCCCGTGGGGTCGACCCACCTCAGGGCTTTGTGGTGAGTGCCAACAACCGCGCTGTGGGCAAGGACTACCCGTACCCCATCGGTCACGGCTTCGCCAGCGGCTATCGTGCTTACCGCATTGCCGAACGCCTTCGCGCCATGGACCGCATCGAGGAGGAGGACATGCTCCGGCTCCAGCTCGATACCACGGCCGGGGCCTATGGGTTTTACCGCGATATCGCCCTCGGTGCACTGACCCCGAAGGCTCTGAAAGACAAACCGGGACGGCGCGAGCTGCGGGATCATCTCGAGGCATGGGACGGGCGGGCGGAAGTCGGGAGTCTGGGGCTCGGTGTGCTCATTCGGTTTCGGGAGGCGCTGGCCAAAGCCGTGTTCGAACCTCTCCTGCGTTCCTGTCGCGCGTTGGATGAGGCGTTCCAATACCACTGGGTGCATCTCGATCTTCCCTTGCAGGCAGTGCTGACGGCAAAGGATCCGAGACTCGTGCCGGAGCGAGAAAGCCATTCCGACTGGGATGCCTTTCTCCTTGCCAAGCTTGAAGAGAGCGCGCAGGCCCTGATGCAGCAGCATTCGGTCGAGTCCTTGCGTGATCTCACCTGGGGCCGAATCAACGTCGCCGAATATGCCCATCCCTTGAGCGGCGGGCTCCCCGGGCTCGGGATATTTCTCGATCTACCGCGCGATCCATTGCCAGGTTGCGGTTTCTGTGTGCGCGTGGATTCGGCAAGAGGGGGTGCCAGTGAGCGGCTCGTCGTCTCACCGGCGCATCCGGAGGACGGGATCCTGAAGATCCCGGGCGGTCAATCGGGCCACCCCCTGTCACCGCACTATCGAGACCAGCACCCCTACTGGGTGAACGGGCTGCCGATCCCCTTTAGGTCTGGCGAAACCACGCACAGCCTTCAGCTTGTCCCAGCCGAGCCGGCGGGCGCGAACTGAATATCGACGATCACCTCATGCCACCTACCGGATGTGGCTTGAATGCCCGCATGATCATGCCCATTCGGCTAAATTTTCCAGGTCGGAATTCACCCCATGGAAAACACTGAAGACCCCGAGCCTCCAACCTCAGGTCTCCTCGCCTGGTTCGCCGCCAACCCGGTCGCGGCCAACCTGCTCATGGCGATCATCTTCCTGGGCGGTACGCTGAGCCTCCTGCGCATCGACCAAGAGGCCTATCCGCGCTTCGCCGCTCCCTTCGTGCAGGTCAATGCCGACTATCCCGGCGCCGGGCCCGCGGAGGTCGAGGAGGGCGTGTGCATCCCGATCGAGGAGGCGATCCACGATCTGCGCGGCATCAAGCATATCAATACGGCGGCGCTGGACGGCAGTTGCCGTATTCGTGTCGAAGTCGAGCAGGACCAGGACATTCAGGCCTTCGTGAGCGGGGTGCGGGCACGCACCCAATCCTTGCGCAACCTGCCGAAGGCGGTGGAGCGGATCGATATCGACGATTACGGCTGGGAGTCCGCGGCCATCACGGTGGTGCTGCGCGGGCACGCCGATAAATTCACCTTGCGGCAGCTCGCCGAGCGCGTGCGCGACGAGCTGGGCGCGCTGCCCGGCGTGCGCCGCGCGAACCTCTGGAACCAGGTGGCCTACGAGATCGCGGTCGAGGTCCCCGCCGCGCGTCTGCGCCGGCATCGACTGACGCTCTCCGAGGTCGCCGCGGCCGTGCGCAAGAGCTCGCTCGATCTCCCGGGCGGCGAGCTCAAGGCGTCCGCCGGTGAGTTTCAGCTACGCGCCAAGTACACCGCTTATGACCGCGCCCGGCTGCTCGGGCTCGTCCTGCGCACCCACCCCGACGGCAGCGTGCTCCGGCTCGGCGACATCGCCGACGTCACCGACGGTTTCGCCGATCAGCACTTCGAAAACACGAGCGACGGCAGTCCGTCCGAGAGCATCTGGGTCATCCCCCAGCATGATCTCGTCGAGGTGGCCGAAGAGGTCAAGCGCTACGTGGAGACCCTGTCCGCGCGCTTGCCCGAGGGCATCGAGGTGATCACGCGGCGCGACAACGCGCGCTCCTTCGTGGAGCTTCTGGACACGCTCGCCGTCGAAGGGGTCACGGGGTTTTGCCTGGTCTTGTTGGTGCTCATGCTGTTCCTGCGCACCGAGGTCGCGTTCTGGGCGGCGGTCGGGGTGCTCATCTCCATCTTCGGCGCGTTCTGGTGGCTGCCCGCGGCCGGGGTGACCCTCAACATGCTCTCGCTCTTCGGCTTCGTCCTCGCGATGGGGGTCCTCGTCGACGATGCCATCATCGTGAGCGAGCGCGTCCAAACTCTGCAGGCACAGGGTGTCTCGGGCCTCCGGGGCGCCATCCAGGGGGTGCGCGAGGTGGCGATGCCGGTCACCCTCGGCGTCGGCATCGGGCTCGTCGCGTTCCTGCCGGGGCTTTTCGTGCCGCCGAGCTGGGCCACGCAGTTCATGAAACCGGTCGCCATCGTGATGATCCTGACGCTCGCCTTCTCGCTCGTGGAGTCGCTCCTGATCCTGCCCGCGCACCTCGCCGAGGAACCGCCGCCATCGCGGGCGCCCAGTGTCTTGGAGCGCGTGCGCGGCGCCCTCAATCGGGCGCTCTCGGCGTTCATCGCGCGCCTCTACCGGCCTTTCCTGCTCCGCGCGCTCCACTGGCGGTATGCGACGATCGCGGCTTTCGCCGCACTGCTCATGATCGGTGTCGCGCCAATTCAGGGCGAGTACCTGCAAGTCTCGCTGGAAGAAGACGGCAGCTACGGCGAGTTCCACGTGCACCTCAGGCCACCGATCGGCACGCCTTACCCCGAGAGCGAAGCGATGGTCAGGCAATTCGTGGACGCGCTGGCGAAGGTGGAGGCGGAATTGAACCCCACGCCGACGCCGGAGATGCCGAAAGTAATCGAAGGGGTCGAGGTAGTGCTGGAGGAGAGGGATCCGCAGGTCTATGTCGAGTTCACGAGCGAGGCGCGCCGGCTTTTTCGCCTCCAGGACGTGGTCAAGACCTGGTACAAGCACATCGGAGACGTGGGGGATTTTTCGCCCGACTTCCATACCCCGACCGAGAAGGACCTGGTCGATCTCGAGGTCGAGCTGCGCGCCCAGGACCCGGCGTTCCTGAACGCCGCGGCCGACGCCGTCAAGGCACGGATCGCGCACTATCCGGGCATCGGCGCCATCGCCGATTCGCGCAAGCCCGGAAAACCGGAGATCCGCTTCAGGCTCAAACCCGAGGGCGAGCGCCTGGGATTGCGCCTCGAGGATCTCGCCGAGCAGGTGCGGCACGCCTACGAGGGAGAGGAGGCCCAGCGCTTCATGCGCGGCCGTGCGGAGGTCAAGATCAAGGTGCGCCATCCGCGCGTCGAACGCCAATCCATCGATGACCTCCTGGTCCTTCCGGTGCGCGTGCCGAACGGCGGACAGTCACCGCTCGGCGCCTTGGCGGAGATCGATTTCGCGCCGGGTTATGGCGGTCTGAGCCGCGCGGACCGCATGGGGGTCGTGGAGTTGCACGTGCAACTGACCGATCCACCGGCGATGAGCCCCGAGACGATCAGTAAGGACCTCGAAGAGAACCTCTACCCGGACCTCGAACGGCGTTACCCCGGAATAGAGATCTCACGCGGCGAGGCCGCCGAAGAAGCGGACGCGATCATGGAAAGCCTGAAGCGCAACACGCTCATCGCGCTCGCGGTGATCTATGCTCTGCTTGCCGTGAGCTTTCGTTCTTATGTCCAGCCCTTCCTGTTCCTCCTGGCAGTGCCGGTGGCCTGGCTCGGCGGCGTCTTGGCCCACTGGGCACTCGGTCTGAACTTATCGTTCCAGTCGCTGGTCGGCATGGTGGCGGCCAGCGGGGTGGTCGTCAACGACAGCGTGGTGCTGCTCGACTACATCAGGCAACGGCGTACGAGGTACGAGGCTGCAGGCCGGAGGCTAGAGGCAGGAGAAAGCGTGGCAGATCGCGATCCAGGGCCTAGAGCCTCCAGCCTACAGCCTCCAGCCTCTGGCCTGATTATCGAGGCTTGCACCAGCCGCTTCCGGGCGATCTTTCTCGTGTCCTTGACCAACCTGGCCGGATTCTGCCCGATGTTGTTCGAGACCAGCGAGCAGGCCAAGTTCCTGGTCCCGGTGACCGTGTCGCTGACTGCCGGCCTCTTGTTGGGGATGATGGCGACCCTGGTGCTGGTGCCGGCCTGTTATGCCGTGGCAGAGGATCTGCGATCGCGCGTGGTACGTCCGGAGCTGGGGGGCGCTCTTGATCGCTCCATTTCGAGAGACGACGCACCGCCCAGGAACCACAGGTAGCGAAATCGATCACAGTCATCCCAAATGGCGCTTGGGGCGACCACGCATGTGGATGACTGGCCGAAATCACTCGAAATATGCCGTCCCTTCCCCCTGGAAGGGGGACAGGATAGGGGGTTGAGCCTCTCCGAACCGCGGCGCTCGACCCCCCCTTGACCGTCCCCCGCTACGCAGGGGAGGGAAACCGGAGACTCCCTCCCCTGTCTGCGCTTTCTGCGGACGGGGGAGGGTGGGGTGGGGGCCAAGCCCTTCAGCCGCTGACCGAGCCTCGTCTCGGCCTGACGCGCCTGGCCCCCACCCTCACCCTCCCCGCTACGCAGGGGAGGGAATACCCTGGCGCCGTGGGTTGGCGAGCCTGCAACGACTGTAGGTAGCCGGCGCAGGCGCGTGCAAGACAGTAGTCGCGATCACCTGCGTCCGCATGACCAAGGGGTCATCCGAATAGTAGCGCATATCGCGCAACCGCCGGTATCCCAGCGTGAGATGCAGCACCAAACACAGTACCAGGGTCGCGTGTCCAAAGATCGGGCTGACGGTGAGATGGCTGAAGCAGCGGCGCAGCCTTTCCTTGAGGCCAAGACGAGCGAACAGCGCCTGGAGGAGGACGAGGCCCGAGAACGAGGTCAGTTGGCTGTCTTCAAAGCGCAGTGCGGGCAGGCCATGGGTCTTGCAGTGGACTTCGGCTTTGCTATACTTCATGGGAAGCGGTCTCCTTCGGGTATGCGTTTGTTTGGGAAACACATTATACCGCGAAGTGCAGACCGCTTCCTAGTCTTTTCTGATCATCTATCGAGAATCTCAAAGCGACTACGGCAGCGAAGGAAAGGATTGACAGCGAGTTAAGGATAGCCCATGACATCCAGATGAGCATGGTACCCAAGGTTTGTGCCCCCTTTCCGAACAGACGGGAGCTCGACATCTACGCCACCATTGTCCCGGCCAGAGAGGTCGGAGGGGACTTCTATGACTTCTTCTTTAGCGGGGAGGACCAGCTCTATCTGGCGTCATGGAGGAGGCCAGTTATCACGCGCGGGAGATAGTTCTGGAGGCCGGAAGCGGGCTGTTCCTCTATACCGACGGGGTGACCGAAGCGGTGGATGGTGGGGGGAACCTATTCTCAGAACACCGGTTGGAGCATTTCTTGGGAAGGGTTAACGGCTCCTCCCCAACGGAGATGATCCAGGGCGCGATTGCTGAAGTCAGGGGTTTTTCTGCGGGGGTTCCTCAGTCAGACGACATCACGCTCTTGGCTCTCCGATACCGGGGCGAGGGGGGACATCGAATATAATATGGGAGAAAAGCTATCTGTAAAGCTTAAGAGCGATCTCGCCGAGCTTGAGAGGTTAGCGCAGATAGTGGCTGAATTTGGCGAGCGACACCGCTTGAGCTCCCAGGCGTTGTTTCATGCGAACCTCGCCCTGGAGGAAATTCTGGCCAATGTAATCTCATATGCCTACGGTGACAGCAAGGAGCACCACATCAGTGTCTGCCTCCTGGTGGAAGAGGGCGAATTGACAGTAGAGGTGGAGGATGATGGTCGACCCTTCAACCCCCTGGAGGCTCCGGAGCCAGATATACAAAAGCCGCTGGAAGAGCGACGTGCAGGGGGATTGGGGATCCACCTGGTCAGGAACTTAATGGATCGATTGGAATATCAAAGGCAGGATGGGCGGAATCTGCTGATTATGGTGAAGAAGGTGGTAGGGGGTAAAGATGGACATTACGCAAGACCGCATGAACGGTATTCTTATCCTCCGAGTTCCGGGAAGGCTAGATGTCGTGGACGCAAAGGTTGGAGTGGGCGGCGTAGGGCAGGACGACCGAGCCCGTGGCTCGCGAGGTCTCCTCCGTGGCGCCGCTACGGTCCGGAGGACGGAGCGTCCCTCAAAACGACTTAATGGCCTCGCCCTCGCTGCCGTACAGTTTGAGCAAACTATTGAAACCGGATATTTCGAGCGCTTGTTTCACCAGGTCGCTCGGCTGACAGAACTTGACCTGCCCACCCGAAGCCTGCACTAACTTCGCAACGAGGAGCAGCACGCGCAGCCCCGCGCTGCTGACATATTCCAGCTCCTTAAGGTTGACGACGATCTTCTTGTTCCCGCCTTTGGCGATACGCACCATCTCGTCATAGCCATCGGCGGACGTATTCGTATCCAACCTGCCCTCGATATCCACGACCAACACCTCATAGGACTCGCGAGTATTGATGTGCATGATTAATACCTCTTCTGTCTCGGACCGTACCGACGCAATCAGGCGCGGGCGCTTAAGGATAGGAGATTGAACGCGGGCTGGCAACGGAGAATGCTGGGTCGGACGGGCTGGGCGGTGATTTTTGCGGTGTGAAAGCGTCCGCGGCGGGGCGGAAGTCCCGGCCCCGGTGGGTTGGTGGGGACTCTGGGGTCGGCATCCGGTGCCCGGGCGCGAGTGCGGTGGTGCCGGTCAAGAGGCCTTGACCGGGAGGAAGGTTCGTAGTGGGATGGCGCTTACGCGCTCATCCGTGATCGAGCTCATAGGCGGGTAGGGGTTGGATCATGGCATCCTCCAGCGACTTCGCGCGGAGCGGCGTCCCACCTCCCGGTGAGGTGGACCTCGGCAGAGGCAATCGGCGGGGTTGGAAGGGTTGTGCATCAGAGTATGATCTTGTTTGCCGCCGGCCGAAGCGCGGCCCTGAAACGGTTCTTAGTGGGGGGGACGGCGCTGGTAGTAACCCGAAATTCTGGCGTCTGGCGCAGCCCTTGGCCGCGCGCTATCCAAAGCACGCAGACGAGAAACGTTGGATGGAAGGCGAGCTGGCTTGGAAGAAATCATTTGTTTTTAAGGAGAAATGGTTATGACCCAAGTCGTTATCGAGTTGGAACCGGGGGCACTATCGGCGCTCCGCAAGGGACCGAAGGAGTTTGCAGCCGAGGTAAAAAGCGCCGCCGTCGTCCGGGCTCTTACTTGGGCATCAGGTGCGCCGGCAGAGGCGGGCGGTGCCAGGGAGCGGTTTTGGGCACCGGGTAGTGCTTGGCGAGATAGCTCACGATCGGCTCCTCGGTCGATCCCAGGGCTCCCAACCCTTGGTTTCTCTGCATCCAACGGATGCTATCGATCCAGCCTTCGCGCGTCTTTCCGCTGTGCGTAATCAGTTTGGCCGAATGACAGCCCGTGCACTGGCCCTTCACGAGAGCAAAGCCCTCGTCGATGACGAGCCCGGTATCCGCGTCGGTCTTGGTACCCTGCGCCAGCGCGGCCGCGGCGAGGAACATGCCCGCCGCCCAGGCATAGGCCGGTGTGGCGGCCATGGCGGGGTTCTTCACACGATGCGCACCGCGACGCGGTGACAGGCGTTGCTTCCGTAGCCACCTGCACTCCAGCCCGGTACCACCATGGGTTGCGCCCGGCCCGTATCATCGGTGGCCCGCGCCCAGATCTCGTAGTAGCCCTTCTTGGGAAAGCCGATCGCGGTGAGGAAGCGCTGCGGGCCGTATCGGTTTCGCGCACGGGCGAGCTCGGTGGGCATCCAGGTCTGGCCGAAATCGATGGACAGGTGGACCGCGGACAGGTCCTTGGTACTGGTCCACGCCTGGCCGCGCACGGTCAGAGCTTTGCCCAACGGGTGCTTGGTTCCGGATTGCGGGAAGGTCACGAGCGACTTGACCGGCATCTGCTCCAGCACGCAGTAATTGTCCGAGGCCTCGCCCGGAGCCAGCGGTTCGCACGGCAGCCGGTAATCGTGTCCCCCCATCTTTGGGCCATCGTGCACCTGGTTGCGGATCGCAATGCGCGTCAGCCACTTGCCAGAGGCCGAGCCGGGCGCACCGCCTACGACGAGCCGCAGGGGATAACCGTGCACCCAGGGGAGATCCTTCCCGTTCATGGCCCAGGCAATGAGCGCCCCGTCCTCGAGCGCCCGTGAAATCGGCACACCCCGGGAGATGACCGGCTTCGTCGTGTCGCCGCTCAAGTGGGTGTCCTTCCCATAGTAGCCGATGTACACGGCATCGTCCTTGATGCCGGCAGCCCTGAGCACATCGCCCAATCGCACGCCAGTCCACTCCGGAAAGCCTACCCCGCCGGTGGTCCAGGGGTTGCCCTTCGCGGGCGGGAAGAACTCGCTGCGGCCATTACCCGCGCATTCCAGCGCGAGGTGCTGGGTCACCGCCTTGAACTTGTTCTTCAGACCGTCCAGGGTGAGCTCTGTCGCGTTCTTCACCGACTCCCCGTCGATCAGGAGCGTCCATTTTGCGGGGTCAATCGTGTCCTCGGCCGGCGGCAGCCCGTTGTTGCGTACGAAGAGAACCTCGACCGGCGTGACATCGTCATCGAGCAGGTGCGCCGGTGTCTCAGCGACGAAGGGCGAGTCCCCAAGCACCATGAGCCCGGCATGCTTCCCGTAAAGCTGGAGATCCGGCGTCTTTGCGAGCGCCACCGGGATCAATCCCTCCGGCAAGAATCGCCCGAACGGAATGTGGGCGCCGATCGCCGCGCTTATGGCGAGCAGCGTACTTTGCTTGATGAACTGCCGGCGCGTGACGTGGCTCGGCAGGGCTGCTTCAGGCGACGGATCGGTCAGCAGGCGGAAGTCGCTCATGCGGTAGCCCTCGGGTGCGCTGGGATCCAAGTTCTCCGTTCGCATAGGTTCCCCCCTCTGAAGGTATGCCTACGAGAGCCGAGGCCGACGACACGGACCTATACCACGCACGGTAACAGATCGCTCTTATCTTGATCCCCTCAGAGGGTTGTGAAAAAACCTACTGCGCTCGGGATCTCGCGCTGCATCCTCGGCGCGCCAAACAGGGCCAGGGAGTGGCCCTGCTTGGC
>JBQTJM010000195.1:0-15578 GCA_052387115.1 Gammaproteobacteria bacterium
GGTTTCATGCAGTCGGGAAAGCCGGAGCAGGCGGTCGCCGCGATCAAGGCCCGCACCGGCCAGGAACGCATGAACGACCTGCGCCAGGAGCTCAATACGTTTTTGCAGCGGCAGCACGAGCTGGACGAGGCGCGCGACCTGGCGGTGAAAGAGCGGTGGCGGTACGAGGACGGGTGGCTGGGCACGGGGGCCGTGGCGAGCCTCCTCCTCGGCCTGGGACTGACCTATGCCTTCAGCCGGGGGCTCAGCCGGCGTCTTAACGCCATGGTGCAAAACGCGGAGCGCCTGGCCGAGGGTGAGGCGCCGCTTTCGGCGCTCGGCGGCGAGGATGAGATCGCCCGGCTGGACCAGGCCTTTCACACCATGGCCACCACCCTCAGGCGCCGCACGGCGGATCTGAATGCCTCGAATCGCGAGCTGCAGGAGTTCGCCGCGGTCGCTTCCCACGATCTCCAGGAGCCGCTCCGCAAGATCGAGGCCTTTGGCAGCCGCTTGAAGGCCAAGTATGATCAGGTCCTGGACGAACCGGGGCGCGATTACCTCGCGCGCATGCTCGCCGCCGCGGTGCGCATGCGCCGACTCATCAACGACCTCTTGAGCTTCTCGCGGGTGACGACCAAGGCCCGAGCCTTCGTGACGGTCGACCTCGCCGAGGTTGCGCAACAGGTGGTGTCCGATCTGGAGGGGCGTATGGACGAGACGGGCGGCCGCGTGGACGTCGGAGCGCTTCCCACCATCGAGGCCGAACCGCTACAGATGCGCCAGTTGCTGCAGAACCTCATCGGCAACGGGCTCAAGTTCCATCGCGAGGGTGAGCCGCCCGTGGTGCGGATCGAGGGCAGGCTGCTCGACCCCGGCGACCCGCCCGTCGAAGATACCGCACCCGGCCCTCGCCGCTGCGAGATCCAGGTGCAGGACAACGGCATCGGGTTCGAGGAGGTCTATAGCGAGCGCATCTTCGAGCTGTTCCAGCGCCTGCACGGCCGCGATGCGTACGAGGGCACGGGGATGGGGCTCGCGATCTGCCGTAAGATCGTCACGCGCCACGGCGGCACCATCCGCGCGCACAGCGCCCCCGGGCACGGGGCCACCTTCATCGTCACCTTAGCGGTCACACAGGAGGAGAACCCGGCATGAGACCACAGGGGAAATCCGTCACGATACTCATGGCCGACGACGATGCCGACGACCGTCTGATGACACAGGAGGCTTTCAGCGACGCCCACCTGCGCAACGATCTGCGCTTCGTCGAAGACGGGGCCGAGTTGATGGACTATCTCCATCACCTGGGTCGATACACCGATCCCGGGGCGGCCCCGCGCCCGGGCTTGATCCTCCTCGATCTCAACATGCCCAAGAAGGATGGGCGCGAGGCGCTAGAGGAGATCAAGGCGGACCCCAATCTCAAGCACATCCGCATCGTCGTCCTCACCACTTCGAAGGAAGAAGAGGACATCTACCGCAGCTATGACCTCGGCGCCGCTTCGTATATCCAGAAACCCGTCACCTTCGAGGCCCTGGTCAAGGTCATCAAGGCCCTGGGGAGGTACTGGCTCGATATCGTCGAGCTGCCGGGAGATCCGGATGCAGCCTGAGGCGCAGGCGCCCGCGATCCGGGTGCTGCTCGTCGAGGACGACGAGGACGACTACCGTCTCACCCGCGAGCTGCTCGCCGAGGTGCCGGGGTATCGGGTAGAGCTCGACTGGGCGGCGAGCTATGAGGCCGGTCTTAGCGCACTGGCGCGCCGTGCGCACGACGTGTGTCTGCTCGACTACCGGCTCGGCGAGTGCAACGGGGTCGACCTCCTGCGCCGGGCGGCGGCCGAGGACTACGGGATCCCCATCATCGTGCTGACCGGGTACAGCGCCTTCGAGGTCGACATCGAGGCGATGCGGGCGGGGGCGGCCGACTACCTCCTGAAGGATCGGATCGACGCCGGGGCCCTCGAGCGCGCGATCCGCTACACCCTCGAGCGCAAGCGGGACCACGAGGCACTGGCGAATTTCAACCAGCGTCTCGAGCGCCGGGTGCAGGAACGGACCACCGAGCTGGAACAGGCGAATGCAGCGTTACAGGCAGAGATGCAGCGTTCCCGCCAGGCCGAGGAAGGGCTCAAGGAGAGCCAGGAACGGCTCCGCCTGGCCATGAGCACCGCGCAGATGGGCTATCACTACCGCGACTTTGAAACCGGGTGGGCGATCTATAGCGATCAGCTCGGGGCGCTGTGCGGTCTGCCGCCCGGCTCCTCCTTCGCCAACCATGAACAGTTCTTGAACGCCGTCTATCCCGACGATCGCGAGCGCGTGGCGGAGACCATGGCCCGCGCGGCGCGGGAAGACACGGACTATGTACACGAGTATCGCATTATCCAGCCGGATGGAGCGGTGCGCTGGCTTGCGGATCGAGGCAGGGTCTATCGGGATGAGCACGGCGAGCGTCTCTACGCGCTGGGTCTGGCGTGGGACGTCACTGCGCGCAAGGAGGCCGACATCGAGCGTGAGGCCTTGCATGCCGAGGAGCATCGATTGCGTGAGCGGGCAGAGGCCGCCGATCGCGCGAAAGACGACTTTCTGGCCCTGGTCTCGCACGAGCTACGCACGCCCTTGAACGCGATAGTCCTGTGGCTGAACATCCTGGAGACCACACCCGAGCCGGATGCCGCGGCCCTCGCGAGGGCCATCGCATTTCTCAAGCGCAGCGTCGATCATCAACGGCGGCTGATCGACGATCTCTTGGACACCGCCCGCATCGCCAGCGGCAAGTTGCGGCTCGCGGTCCGAGCCCTCGATCCCGCGGCCGTGGCCGAGGCGGCGCTGGAGGTGGTGCGCTCGGCCGCAGAGGCCCGTGGGGTCGAGATCTACACGCTCATCGACGCGAATGCGGGACCGATCACGGGTGACGCCGGGCGCCTACAACAGGTCGTCTGGAATCTGCTCTCCAATGCCATCAAGTTCACGCCCCGCGGGGGCCGTGTCCATTTGCACATCGAGCGCGTGGACCCGCACGTGCGGATCACCGTGAGCGACACGGGGGTAGGGATCGACCCCGAGCTCCTCCCCTTCGTGTTCGACCGCTTCCGCCAGTCGGACAGCTCGAGTAAGCGCCGGCACGGCGGACTGGGTCTCGGACTAGCCTTGGTTCACTATTTGGTCCAGTTGCATGGGGGGAGCGTGCGGGCTGAGAGTCCCGGCGAAGGGCGGGGCACAACGTTCACCGTGGACCTGCCGATCCGCGCCGTGCGCCTGCCGGTTCCGCCCGTTATACCGGCGCCGGCGGCAGAAGGACGCAAGGTCAAGGTCGAAGATGACGCCGCCGCTTCCGGCGCGAAGACACCCTGGCTCGCCGGTGTGCGGCTGCTGGTGGTGGACGATCAGGAAGATGCGCGCGAGGCGCTGGTCACGGTGCTTACGCGCCACGGGGCCGAGGTGAGCGCCGCGGGCTCGGGGGGCGAGGCGCTCGCATTGCTCGCCGCGAGCCTTGAAAGCGCGCCGCCGCACGTGCTCGTCTGCGACATCGCGATGCCCGAGCTGGACGGCTATGCCGTGATCGGTAAGCTCCGGGCTTTGGAGAAAGAGCACCGGATACCGCTGTCCGCCCAGGTACCGGCGATCGCGCTCACGGCCTATGCGCAGCCCAAGGATCGGGTACGCGCGCTACGCGCGGGCTTCCAGACTCACCTGGCGAAGCCCGTCGAGCCTGCGGAGCTGATACAGGTCATCGCGAGCCTGGTGTACGAAGCTCCGGCATAGTTGTAGACGCCGGCACCCAGCTGAAAACTCACTCGCGATCGGCTTGGACAGGTTCCGGACGCTGCGCGTGAAAACCGGCCGCGCTGGCTTAGACTGGCCAAAGCTGATAAAATCTTTCGCGCCTCGGTCGCATCCGCTGTAACTCTTTCCCGGTGGTTGGTATTTCTTACCGACGCCGATCCGCGTTGCCCTCCGCTCCTGCCGGTACGTTCAGCCTTAACCCTCTGAAGTTATGCCCCTCAATCCCGGACGAGGGGCCCGGCATATGGATTGCGCGTTGCCCGGTGTGGTCCGTGTGTACAACCAGCCCGAATCGGCTAAGTCGGGCCAGCAGCCGATGACCATCGGTTTGCGAAGTTTGCCGCGTGGCGAGAGGCCTCCCATGAGATATGCGCATGGGAGGAGTCGGTTTGATTACTTGAGGAGATTTGCGATGAACAATCGAATGAAACACAAGCCGCTAGTGGCTGGTGCGTTAGCCGCCGTCTTGCTCGGCGGGTGTGCGGGGACTCCCACACAGGAAAGCACCGGAGAGTACATCGATGATACGGCGCTGAGCACCAAGGTGAAGACCACCCTGCTCCAGGACCCGCAGGTCAGCGGGCTTGCGATCAATGTGGAGACCTTCAAGGGAGAGGTCCAGCTCAGCGGGTTCGCCACCACCGAAGCGGAACGGCAACGAGCTGCGGCTCTGGCCCGCCGGGTCGAGGGAGTCGTGGCGGTCACGAATGATATCCTTCTGAAGTAACCGCATGAGGTAACAGCGGCCCGTCATGCAGCGGTCCGAGACGGCCAGATAACGATGATCGAGACGCAGCAGCAACCGCCTAATGCTCCAGTGGAGGAACCGTTCGAGCGTCCTCCTGAAGTACCGCCGCCCCTTGAACCGCCTGTATACCCCCCGGAGCATCCTCCCGAGGAGCCGCCGCCGCAACCACCCGTGGAAATTCCGCCTGAGCCCCCACCGGAGATGCCACCACAGCCGCCGCAAGAGCTAAGCGTGGACCGTCGTAAATAAGGGAGCCACCTGGGCGATGAGGTTCCCGGCTCGCCTGCCGATGCGCTCGGATCGTCGCTAACGCATGGCCATCATTCTGACTGCCAACGCTTGCATCTGCTCTCCGGATAGCCGCGTAGCGCTATGGGTGATACCCGTGGACGAGTCGCAGATCCTGGCGCGGGAGGCATTGGCGGTGATTGCACAACGATTACCGGAGGGTGGGAGATGAACGAGGCAACGACTCGGAGCCGGCGCGGGCCGAGCCCGTTATCTACCGATGAGCTCAAGCGTGTGGACGCCTACTGGCGCGCAGCGAATTATCTCTCGGTCGGACAGATCTACCTGCTCGACAATCCGCTCCTCAAGGATCCGCTCAAGCTCGAGCACACCAAGCCGCGCTTGCTCGGCCACTGGGGCACCACCCCGGGGCTCAACTTCATCTATGTGCACCTGAACCGCATCATCAAAGCGCATGATCTCAACATGATCTATATCGCGGGACCCGGCCACGGCGGCCCGGCACTGGTTGCCAACACCTGGCTCGAGGGCAGCTATAGCGAGCTCTATCCGAGCGTACCGCAGGATGCCATCGGCATGCAGCGTCTTTTCAAGCAATTTTCGTTTCCCGGGGGCGTGCCTTCCCATGCGGCACCTGAAACGCCCGGTTCGATCCATGAAGGCGGCGAGCTCGGGTATTCGCTCTCCCATGCCTTCGGAGCCGCCTTCGACAACCCCGATCTCATCGTCGCCTGCGTCGTCGGCGACGGCGAGGCCGAGACCGGACCGCTGGCTACCGCGTGGCACTCGAACAAGTTCCTGAGCCCACGGACCGATGGCTCGGTGCTGCCGATTCTGCATCTCAATGGCTACAAGATCGGGAGCCCAACCGTATTCGCCCGCATCCCGCCCAGAGAACTGGAGGCATTGCTTATCGGCTACGGCTACCAGCCTTGTTTCGTCGAGGGTTCCGATCCCTTTGCCATGCACCAGAAGATGGCCGCAACCCTCGATATCGCCATCGCCGAGATCAAGGCGATTCAACAGCAGGCGCGTGCGAGCGGCGACACGGCGCGCCCGCGCTGGCCGATGATCATTTTGAAGACCCCGAAGGGTTGGACCGGGCCCAAGGAGGTCGACGGAAAGAAGACGGAAGGCCACTGGCGATCTCATCAGGTACCGTTCGTCGAGCTTGCGACCAGACCAGGCCACCTCAAGCTTCTCGAACAATGGATGCGAGGCTACCGCCCCGAGGAATTGTTCGATGCAAACGGGACGCCGTTCGAAACGCTGCGTGAGCTCGCGCCGAAGGGTGACCGGCGTATGGGTGCGAACCCGCACGCTAACGGCGGCCTGCTACTCAAGGACCTCCGGCTGCCCGACTTTCGTGACTATGCCGTGGCCGTGCACGCGCCTGGGGCGGTGCTCGGCGAGAGCACGCGCGTGGTGGGGGTCTATCTCCGGGACGTGATCAAGCTGAACCATGAGACGCGTAACTTCCGCATCATGGGCCCCGACGAGATCACCTCGAACCGGCTCGACGCGCTGTTCGAGGCGACCGACCGCACCTGGCTCGCCGAGACGCTACCCGAGGACGATCACCTCGCCGTGGACGGGCGGGTGATGGAGATCCTCTCCGAGCACACGTGCGAGGGCTGGCTCGAAGGTTATCTGCTCACCGGCCGGCATGGGCTTTTTTCCTGCTACGAGGCCTTTATCCATATCGTCGACTCCATGTTCAACCAACACGCCAAATGGTTGAAGGTCACCAGCAAGGAGATCCCGTGGCGCCGTCCCATCGCATCATTGAATTACCTGCTGACCTCCCACGTGTGGCGCCAGGACCACAACGGCTTCTCGCACCAGGACCCGGGTTTCATCGACCACGTGGTGAACAAGAAGGCCGACATCATCCGTGTTTATCTGGCCCCGGACGCGAACACGCTACTCTGCATCACCGACCAGTGCCTGCGCTCGCGCAATTTTGTCAACGTGATTATCGCCGGCAAGCAGCCACAGCCTCAATGGCTCGATATGGAAGCCGCCATCAAGCACTGCTCGGCGGGTGTAGGCATCTGGGAATGGGCCAGCAACGATCGGGGCGGGGAGCCGGATGTGGTGTTGGCCTGTGCGGGCGATGTGCCGACTCTCGAAACCCTCGCGGCGGTAGAGCTGCTTCGGCAACATGTGCCCGAGTTGAAAATACGCGTGATCAACATCGTGGATCTGATGACCTTGCAACCCCAAGAAGAGCATCCGCACGGACTCTCCGGCCGCGATTTCGACGCGCTCTTCACTACCAACAAGCCCATCATCTTCGCATACCATGGCTATCCCTGGCTGATTCATCGTTTGACTTACCGGCGCACCAACCACTATAATCTGCACGTCCGCGGCTACGTGGAGGAAGGCACGACGACCACGCCTTTCGACATGGCGGTGCGCAACGATCTGGATCGTTTTCATCTGTTCCGCGATGTACTGGATCGTATGCCCAAGCTTGGCTCTCGCGTGGCTTATTTCAAGCAATACATTCGCGACCGCCTGATCGAGCACCGGGCCTACATTACCCGCTACGGAGAGGACATGCCTGAGGTACGCGACTGGCATTGGCCCTACTGAGGCGTTTACTTTCGCAAACGGTCTGGGCCCATTCCCCCCACCTCGCGCTGCTGACAGGCCTTGCAACCTGAAAGCCGAAAAGCCGCTTCATCTGAAGCACTTTCGAAGCAAGCGCGATGCGCAACCGCGAAGAGAACAAAGACAGATCGATCGGCGCGCTCTCCGAAGGCTTCCGTGGGTCTTAACGCAATGTGCTGACCAGGGGAGACCATACCCCGCACGCGGGTCTGGAAGGGTTGCACTACGTCCGGGCCGAGGTCTTAGCTCACTTTCCACTCCGGCCTGATGGAGCAAGACCGGCGTGTGGAGTGAGGGGCACTCGCGTCGGTCACCGTATACCACAATACCTGACGACGGTCTGTTGCCTTTCTTTCCTGGAGGTGCTACTCGGGCTTGTGAGCCCGTGGCTGCTTCGAACACGAGTCCCTAAACGATGATCCGATTCCAGCGTCCGTATTGGTTTCGCACCGGGCCGCGCGGGATGGACAAACCTATCAATATAACCCCCGCGAGTACCCCGGCCCAATCCGCGAGCGCCGTACCGCCATCGAAGAGCAACGGCGCGCCGATCAGCGCGATCCCGAGCAATATATTGATGAAGCGCAGGGGCCGCGCCATTTCGGCCAGCGCGGACATCGAAACGGTGATGATCAGCGCGCCCAACAGATGATCACTGTCTGCTTGCGCGCCTATGCTGCCGAAGCTGAGGCGGGTACACATGAGCCAGATCCCGACCGCCAGCGAAGCGGCCAGGCTCCACGGCAGGTTGACCCCTCCGCCCAAGCTTTCCCTGATCACGGTGCGGGCCGGCGCCGCAAACTCGTCTCTCGGATCTTCGCTGCCGCCCTCGATCGTGTCGCCGAACAAGAACGCCCGCAGGAGCGATTGACCCTGGCGCCGGCGCTCGAGTAGGAATTGGCCGGAGGCGAGCAGCTCGTCAAACGAATACGGGATCTGCAGCAGCATCGCCACCGCGGCCACCAAGCACAGCGTGCACCAGGTGCCGATGACGATCGGCTGAATGATGATGAAGAAAATACTGACCGCGCCCAAGGGAACGATCATGAGGCCGAAAAGGATCACCACGCAGGGCGCGGTGCGCCAGCGCCGCCGGTCGCCGAGGACGCCGGTGAGGATCTCCAGGATGTACGTCACGGCCCCGAGTCCTGCGTCGGGAACCGGCCAGGCTTTGGAAACCTCGGAGGTGATGACCCGCTCGGTGCCGTTACCGAAGAGCGGATCCCACGCCGAGTCGATATGACCCAACTGGTAAGCGGCGAGGTAGCGGGACACAAACAGGCCGACAAAGGCCAGCGCGATCATCGGCAGGCGCTGTAGCCAGCCGGAAGGGTTGTAGTCCCATCCCGGCGGAACATCCGGCCCGCTCGCCAGCGCGATGGGGCTCACGCCGGGTACGGGTGGCAAGAGGAGCGCGAAGCCGATCACCAGCGTGCCGACCAGCGTGTCGTTGAGATAGGCCGCCGCACTCGGCGTCCAGAACACCAGCGGCGCGAACAGGAGCCAGGTCCCGGCGGCGGCAGTTGCGAACCGCGCCCAGCTCATGCGGCCCGACAGCGACAGCAATGCGAGGACCATCACCGCGGCCCCGCTTGCGATGTCGCTCCAAACCATCGCCGCATCCCCGTAGGCAAGCATGGGAGGGCTTGTTATCAGCCAGGCGCCGAGACCCATATTCGCGAAATGCGCCCACCGGCTGTTGGCGCGCGCCTCGCGCATGGACGCCTCGTGGCTACGCAGCAGTCGATCGCCGGGGATCTGCTGTTGTTGGGCCTCCTTGAGCCAAACGGGCGGGGTGAGGTCGTGTTCGTGATACCACGCCAGCGGATCGGCGCGAAGTGCCTCGACCATCTTGGGCAGCGTCTCGTGCAACGAATGCTTGGGCTCCCAGCCCAAGAGAGAGCGCGCGCGGGAGCTGTCGATCTCGAAATGGTCGTCCGCCATCTCGACCATGTAGGGCTTAATGAACGGCTCTTCGCCCTGATCGATAACATCCGGCAAGAGCGTCGCCGCCTTGTGCTGGAGCCAAGCGCCGGCCTTGGCCGCCAATTCCGGTACCTGCCCGGTCTCCCATTCGGTCTCGCCGTGGATCAGGAACGCCAGCCGGTTTTGCAACGCCTCGTAGCTCATCCCCTGTGGCTCACCGACCAGCAAGGGGAGCTCGGCCGGGAGCGATCCGCGGCGCTCCACCAGACGTACAAAGGCATCGATCACGTCTTCGATGTGGATGAAAGACTGCCCGATCGCGGGGTCCGCGGCATACAGGTGCGCGGCCAGGTGGCGCTCGTAAATGCGCCGGATCTGATGGGCTAGAAAGGCTGAGCCGCAGCGGTCATCGTACATGCCGGCGATGCGCAACAGCACGTAAGGGATCCGACCGTGGTGCTCGCGGATCGCCTCCTCTGTCTTCAGTTTCGATTGCGGGTAAGGCCAGTTGGCTTCCAGCGGGGCATCCTCGGCGATCGGCAGGCCCGGACGGGTCGGCGCGTGGACCAGCATGGTGCTGGCGTACACGAACTGCTCGACGTCGAAGTCTTGCAACGCGCTGAGCAACCGGCGCGTACCATCCACGTTGACGGCATCGTACAACGGATTGGGTTCCCCCGAGAGATCGAAATATGCTGCCAGATGCAGCACCGAAGCGATGCGATCGCCATGCTGCTCCTTGATCTCTGCGAGCCCCCGGCGCACGCTTTCATCGGAAGTCAGATCGACGACGACGCTATCGTGAGAGGAGTCCCCGCGATCACGGTCTACCCCGACCACGTGAAAGCGCCCCTCGAGAGCGTGACAGAGCGCCGAGCCAATGGCGCCCTCGCTGCCGGTGACGATAACGATAGGTTTACGGTCCCTCATGCTCGCACACGCGGCGCATTCGTATACCTTCACAAGCGGCCATGGCTTCGAGGAGGTCTATAGCGAGCGCATCTTCGAGCTGTTCCAGCGCCTGCACGGCCGCGATGGGTACGAGGGCACGGGGATGGGTCGCGATCTACCGCAATCGTCGCGCGTCACGGCGGCACCATCCGCGGGCACAGTGCCTCCGGGCACGGAGCCACCTTCATCGTCACCTTAGCGGTCACGCACGAGGAGAACCCGGCATGAGACCACAGGGGAAATCCGTCACGATACTCATGGCCGACGACGATGCAGACGACCGCTTAATGACCCAGGAGGCCTTCGCCGACGCCCACCTGCGCAACGATCTGCGTTTCGTCGAAGACGGGGCCGAGTTGGGCTTGTTACCAGCCAAGCGCCGAGCCCATATTCTTCGCGAAATGCGCCCACCGGCTGCTGGCGTGCGCTGCTGCACCACTCCTGGAGTGCGGGGAGCAGACTCTCCTGGGACAAGATTTCGAGCGCTTCCGAATCTCCAGGAGCCGCTGTTTGTGGCTGTAATCCGGTCTTCATGACTGGCTGCCGCGTAGCACCCTCTCGAGGCCACCGCCGAATCGATGCCCTTGGCGTGGACTATACAGCATTTCGGATAGACGCATTCATAGACTCAGATCCACGCCCTCGGCCTGGGCCGAAGCGTTGATTTTGGTCTTTGGGACAACCAAATAGCCAATACCGGCACAATAAAACCCGCGTCTGTCGCTTTTTTCGTCCCGCGTAGCACGAGTCCGGTGCACGGGATAGAACTACGGCAGTACGCAATAGGCTCGAGTCCTTCTGCCGCTTGGAGGAGCTTGTTAAGGTGGGGCGCCAATTTGCTAAAACCCCATGGCTAATATCGCAATACCGCTGCCGAAAGGTCTCCACCTGGCACTTCGCCTGGCTTGACAACGTATACGGTTCCGCCGTTGAGGTAGGTTTGCACTGCCGCGAGATCGAGCAGGTCCTCATCGTTCGGATGCGCAGCGTCGTGCAGATCGATCACACGTTTCTCTGAATCGAAGGTGCCCCATTGGCGCACGCCGCTGGCGACAAACAAGGTCTCGATCCGACCATCAACGGCGGCAAGTAAGACCTCAGTGAGTCGCTTGGAGCTCTTTTCCCGGCTCGCCATGGCATAGAACCTCTCTCGCGCTTCGCTGCGTCTGGCATGAAAGCGAGGGCCGACGAGCTGCCACGCTTGCTCGTGCAGCGCTTCACCACCTCGGGTCTCAGGATTTCCGATGATCCCCTCCTCCAGCACTTCTGGATAGCCGCTCACGGCGCGGTAGATCGGCAACAAATAGTCCACACCTGCGAGAACAAGCGGCGCCCCGGTATGACCGAGAGACTTCTTCAGGCCCTCATCGACCAACGATAAAAACTTGCGGAGCTCCGGCTTGACATCGTCTTTCCCGGCGCCTTGGGCATGATAGATAGGCGAGCTAACATCGCCACCACCGGTGTGAAGCTGCAGGTGTTCTTCCGTGAGGTCATGGCCGAGCGCATCGGCAAGCGAGCGGGGAACCTCCTCGCCCAGAATGACTTCACTGATGTGATCGCGGCTGCCCTGAAATAACCGTACCTGGTTTTGGCTAAGGGCAAGCAGGTAGAAAGCCCCATCTCCGCTGATCAGAGGAAAAAGCGGCTTCAAGTGAAAGCGGTGTTCGACCACGGCCAATTCTTCGAACCTCTCCGCCAGGCAAAATGATTGCGCGAACCCCCGGGCAAGGAAAAAGGCGAGTCCGTCGGATTGGTGCTGCCAAAAGTCGTCATCCTGGAGACGCTGTTGCGCGGGATTCAACAGCGCTTCGATCTCCGGTTTTTTTTTCTCTTGTTCCTTGAGTTGAGATTCAACCTCGCTTATCAGGTTCTTGAAGCGAATCGGGCCCTGTTGGATCTCGACACCCGTGCGCGCGGTCGGCATGAACAGCGACACATGCGGTCCCTCTTCCCGATGCCCTGCCAGGGCGCGCAGCTCGTCGTTCGAAATCATCATTCCTCGGCTTTACTCGAATCTCGGGCGCCGATAGGAAGGGGCCGCTGCGTCCTCCTGCAAGCGCCTTTCGACCGCGTCCCAGTCGATGTTGGAGAAAAAGGCCTGGATGGACTTGGGCCGCTCCGACGGCTTTAGTCGAGCAAGAAAGCGTGTTCCCAGAGGTCCATCACGAGGATTGGGGTAAAGCCAGCGACATTGCCGACCTCAACACCATGCCGTAGTACTCAAGCCCAACCGGCGTGTAAGCTCCGGGTAGGTCCGGCATCTCCTCTTGATCGACCTTGCCGTTGGCCAGGAACCTTGCAATCTGCTCTCTCAGGTTGTTGGTTTCCTTGACGTGGCCCTCGTAGAGCTTGAAGTGCATCTTGAGCGTACGATCGGAGATGCCATTGAGCCCATTGAGGGCGAACTGTTTGGGGGTATAGGGCGGTTTGTTACTCATCCGCTCCTCCTCTAGAAGCACGGCTTGCCTTGATCTCTCGTGCTCAGCGCAACAGGATGGGTGCGCCTGTTACAAGGTGGCGGCGTGCGAGCGATGCCCGATCCGCCTCGGGATTATCGTCCGTCTATCGTGAAGGAAATCTTGACGTTGACCCGGTAGTAGGTGATCCGATCGTTCTCGACCGTCGCCTCCATCTCTTGGATATAGATAGATTTGATGTTGCGCACCGTCTTGGCAGCCTCCTGAACCGCGAGCTGCGCGGCGTCCTCCCAGCTCTTCTCGGATTGCGCCAATATTTCGACAACCTTTAGCATAGTCATGGTCTCTCCTCCTTAATGGACAGGGGTCAAAAATAGACCCAACACCAGGGATCTTGACGTAGATTTAGTACATCGAAACTCCAGAGTAGCGATTTGAGGAAGACGTAGCAGGCGGATTATGGAGTAAGCCCTTAGGAGGCATGTGCCGCCATCTGCCGGCAGGACTCAGCGCAGCGGTGACAGGCCTCGGCGCAACGCTCCATGTGGGGATCATCCTGAAACTGCTGGCAGTCTTGAGCACACTGCGTGCAGGTTTCATCACACACACCGCAGGTTCGCCTATGCTGTAAGGAGCCGCGAAGCATGAAATTGGCGCTGGTCTGGCAGATCTCGGCGCAATCCAGCAACAACCGAATATGGCCCGCCTCCGCATGCCGGCCGCCCTGCTCTAGACAATAGGTAATGGTATTCAGGCAAATACCGTGGCAATTCAGGCATTCTTTGATGCACTGATGCAGGGTCTCTTTCATACATACCTCCAAGATTCTTTGCCTGAGCACCAGGCAAGTTGAGTGCGGTGCGCTCAGGCGTTCCTATCAGGTCAGGATAGGTCAGCAATCTACATGCCAGTAATCCCGGAGCGGTGGGTGCTAGGCCTCCAATCGAGATGATTTTCCGATGGGACAGCGGAGCTCCCGCTCATTACCGATCAACAAGAGAGCGCCATCAGCGGGGTGTATAGCATGTAATTCTTACAAGCGACCGGTAAATGTTACAAAGAAAGTCGGCAGCTTGATATTTACCGCTGCGATTATTGTAGCGCTACTGCTGATTTCTCTGTTTGGACGCAGATGTGCTTGTTTCCAGGCGATGGCAGCGCCTATGCGGAAACCTTGAGGGAATTCTTTTGGAGGGATATTCAATACACTTAAGTACGAGGGTAGCCTCTCCACGGGAAGAGCAGGGATGGCGGTCGTCTTTTTTTTTAAACAAGTCAAGATGGAGTAAGTAGAGGGGGTTCTAGATGGAGCCATGCGAAGTCTGTGGTAATGAGTATGACAAGGCCTTTGAAGTTCGGCTGGCCGGCCAGGCCCACACCCTTGACAGCTTTGAATGCGCCATCCATGCGCTCGCGCCGATCTGCGTGCATTGCGGCTGCAAGATCATCGTGCAATTCGTGCAAGTATTAACAACAACGGAGGAAATAGAGATGAAACGCAAAACGTTAGTCTGGTTAATCGCGGGTAGCTTCGGCTTGGCAGCGGTTGGCTGTTCAGCGGAGGCCACGCATACCGCACAAGCATTGGAACATGCCCAGGCAGCGGCCAAAGAAAATACCGTTCAGGGTATCCAAGAGCACGCGCAGGTATCGTTGACACATGTCCAAGCGGCTGAGCAAGCCAAGGAGGCAGGCGCGGAGCACTTAACGGCAGCCGAAACCGCTCTCAATAACGCGCTGAAAGCTGAAGACGTTGGCAGTGCCAAGATGGCCGCGGAGAGCGCCGAAAGCCATCTCAAGATGATCGAGTAAACCACGCAAGGAATTCTAGCTGGCTGAGGCAAGCAGGCCGCGCAGGAAGCGCGCCTTCCCGTCCGTGTTTTTTCTGACCGAGCGATGGCAACGTCGGGGTAAGTTTTGGTTGCGGTATGGCAATGTCGCGAGCTCCAGCGGGTGAGATACCCGGCCGCTGAAAGGCGCCGCCCCGATGCCTCGCTTACGTATATCGCTACATACGATTGAACGCCTCCAACCGCGGTGCGTGCTCTTATAGTTTCCATTGCCGCACGGCAGTTGGTCACTCCGCTATCCCACCGGAACCATGGGCGCTGAGTCCGATCCCCACCTTCCCGCCTGCAGGCGGGAGATTGATCTGCACGCGCGGCTCGTCAGGGTGTTACAGCAACCTGCGCCCTATCCGCATGCAGTCGATCAGATCAAGCTCGTCGAGACGCATATTTCGTCCGTGTTGCTTACCGGCCGCTATGCCTACAAGATCAAAAAACCGTTGGATTTAGGCTTCGTCGATTATGGGATGCTCGGGCGGCGCGAACATTTCTGTCTGGAGGAGTTACGCTTAAACCGCCGCTTGGCGCCGGATCTTTATCTGGCCGTTGTCGCCATTACCGGTAGCGCGGATCGACCGAACGTCGGCGCGAGCGGCCGGCCCATCGAGTACGCGGTTAAGATGCAGCAGTTTTCACAGGACGATCTGCTGAGCCATCTGCTGGAGCGCGGCCAGCTTGAAGTCGAAGCGACCGAACATGTCGCGCGCCGGGTCGCTCGCTTTCACGGAGAGATCGAAACGGCCGGCGAGTACACACCTTTCGGCAAGCCGGAATCGGTGCTGGCGCCCATGCATCAAAACTTTGAACAACTGCGCCCTTTGCTCACCGACGGCGAGCTGCTGTCGCAACTCGCGCGCCTCGAGAGGTGGACCGGGCGGCAGTACCGAAGCCTCGTGCACGTGCTGACCGGACGCAAGGCCCGGGGCTATATTCGCGAATGCCATGGCGATCTGCATCTGAATAATATAGTGCAGCTTAACGGCGAGCCGACGATCTTCGACGGCGTCGAATTCAACGATGCGCTGCGCTGGATCGACGTTATGAGCG
>JBQTJM010000196.1:0-2329 GCA_052387115.1 Gammaproteobacteria bacterium
GTTAAATGGGCGACGACCACGATGGATCCGACAGCAGTTGCCGCAGCGCGCGCATCGGCAGCAGCACGCTGTCCAGGCGGCTGCGGAACCGCCGCAGCGGCTCGAAGCGGGCGAGCTCCTCCCAGCCAGCGGGCGGCGGCGCGGGCACGCCGTCGGCGAGCCGACACAGGAACCGCTCCGCCTGCGCCAGACTGGTTTCGTCCTGCCCAGCATTGCCCGGCGCATGATCTCTGCCGACGCCTCGCACAACACGCAGGCGCGTACGGTGCAGGCGATTTCCTGCACCAGGTTTTCCTCGACGCAGATCCCAAGCCGCACCTCGTCGCCGCAGAAACGGTTGCTGAGCACCGTCGTACGGACGGTGGGCTGGGTTGGCAGGAACCCGTCCCTCACGGGCGAGTTGCTGAATCGCCGCCGTGTACAACTGTTCAATGGACATCCTGCGTCGCCTCCCTGCCTGTCAAGCGCGATAGCACCGTCTCCAGCGTGGCTCTGGTATCGATGTCGATCAGCACGCCGTCGTCGGGCATCTCCACTTCAACGATCTGTTCGTCGAATTCGTGGAACAGCACCCGCGCGCCCTGGTCCCCGCAGAGCGCCAGCAGATGCGGGAAATGGCGCGCGCTCCACAGCACCGGATTGCCGCGCTTGCTCCGGTAAGTGGGGATGCAGATGCCACGGTCCGGGTCGGCTGCGAATGCGGCCAGCAGCAAACGCAGATGACGCGGCGCGACCAGCGGCATATCGCCGAGCAGGAACACGGCAGCATCGACTTCGGCCGCGATGGCCCGGACACCCGCGCGGATAGACGAGGCCACGCCCTCCCGGTAGTCGTCATTGTCGACGATCCGCACCGGCAAGCCTTCGACTGCGACGCGAATCGCATCGCCGTCGTGCCCGACCACCACGGTCACCGGATTGAGACCGGTGTCGATCGCGGTTTGCACCACGTGCCGGATCAGCGGGCGATCGCCCAGGTTCATCAACAGCTTGCTCGCCGGTGCCATGCGCGAAGACAGTCCCGCCGCCAGTACGACCGCACCGACACAGGGCGCAACATCGGAGACGATCCCGCTTTCGCGCCTGCGCGCGAACGGCCGCGGCAGGTCGGTGATCAGTCCGTCGAAATCCATCGCTACGAGGCCATCGCGCGCCGCGCCTGAATGACTTGCGCCATGATCGAAATGGCGATCTCGGCCGGCGCCACCGCGCCGATACTCAGGCCGACCGGTCCGTGGATGCGCGCGCCATCGGCCGCGGTGAAGCCGCGCCCGGCGAGGCGCTGCAGGCGACTTTCGTGTGTCTTCCGGCTGCCCAGGGCGCCTATGTAAAACGCCGGCGTACGCAGGGCCCAGTCGAGCGCCGGATCGTCGAGCTTGGGATCGTGGGTCAAGGTCACCAGCGCCGTGCGCGGGTTTCTCTGGATCTTGGCCAGTGCTTCATCCGGCCAGCGCCTGTCGACCTTGAGGCCGGCGAAGCGCTCGACCGCGGCGAACGCAGCGCGCGGATCAATGACCAGGACATCATAGCCCGCGAGGCCTGCGAGCTGCGCCAGGGGCTGTGCGATATGGACTGCACCGACCAGAATCAGCCGGAACGGCGGGTTGAACACCTGGATGAAGATGGGGCCGGACGCCGACTCGAAACGTTCGCTGCGGTCTTCGGCCAGCAAGGTGCGGCTGCGCGCGATCGCCTCGGGGTCGATGCCGTCGGCCTCGGGCAACGTGGCGGTTCCCACGACCCACTGCCGCCCATTGCCAAGCACGGTCAGAAGCGCGACCGGGACCTTCGCCTTCTTCGCTTCTATCAGTGTGGATAGGATCTGGGACTTCATTCGATGCGCTCGACAAAGACCTGGACACGACCGCCGCAACTGAGTCCCACCGACCAGGCATCCTGGTTGGCTACACCGAACTCGAGCAGCTCGGATTGTCCGCTCTCAATGACTTGCAGCGCGCGGCGCATCACTTCACCCTCAACGCAGCCCCCTGAGACCGAGCCCATGAATCGCCCGGTATCGTCCGCCACCAGTTGACTGCCCGGCGGACGCGGGGATGAACCCCAGGTTGCCACCACCGTCGCGAGCGCGACTTGCCGTCCTTCGCTACGCCAGGCGGCCGCAAGCTCCAACAGATCCGGTTCATGCGTCATATCAACAGACATCCATTCAGGTCAAAGCACCGGAGTGAGCGGGTGCAACTCACCGAGCATCGTGGGTACCAACTCGGAAACCGTGGGATGCATATGCACAGCGCGAGTGATCACAGTATACGGCGCCTTTGCGTACATGACGTCCAACAGCGAGTGAATCACTTCGTCACCGGTCACG
>JBQTJM010000197.1:0-10784 GCA_052387115.1 Gammaproteobacteria bacterium
GCGGGCGGCGGAGGCGCCTTCCTGCATCCCACCTACACGAACATAGGGCAGGTCCGAACCAATCGCCTCTATCCAGAACCGCTCGTGTCGTTTCAGATGATCGTGCGGCGACTGTTGAACCCTTGGATCATTGCCAAAGGGGGGCTCGTGTGGCTCGCCGGCGCTCTCGTCGTGATGTACGCCTATTTCGCGGTCACGGTGCCGGATTCGACCTGGGCGCTGTTCTCCAAGTATGCGTGGTTCCAGATGGTCGCGGACTCCGCGAGACCCACGGACGGCCTGCTCGGGCGGATCAGGGTAGGGCTCGCGGTCGACAGCGGTTTGAGCCTCTGGGATCTGTTGGTGCTGCTTTTCACCTCGCGCTATTTCTTCGAGGTTCTCTATGTCGGGTTTCTAGGGTGGTTCTTCGTAAAAAAGGTTGTGCCCGAAGCAGCCGCATTGCGGGATAATCTCGGGGCCGCCGAACAAGCGTGGCACACGCGCTTGTTCCGGTTCGTGGGCCACTCCTTACTGGCCGGTCTACCCCTCGTTCTGTTGCTGAGTTGGCCCGACGATGCGGGCGTTAAGTCGACCGTGCTGAGCAGCGTGCTGGTCCTGGCCTATCTTGGGATCGCCTACCTGAGCCTCAAGACCAGTCTCGCCTACAGCAACCTCCTGGTCGACCGCGCGGTGGAGGTCGATGCCGCCGGGCGTCTCTACAACGTCTCGATATGCGACGTCGTGCCGCAATGGGCGTTCGTCGTCTTTTCCATCATCAGCGCGTGGTACGGTCTCTGGCATTTCGGGGATGCCAGGCTTTCCGTGATGGTCACGGAGGCGTTTCTTATCGTGTTGCTGGCCGGGCTCGTCGTTGGGCTGCACGGACTCGCGACCGGGATCGGCTCGCAGCTCCTCACGACCATGGAAGACCGCACGGCCTTGAGCCTAATCGGCCACTGGCACTGGGTGTTGCAGTTGCTCGTGCCGCTGCTCCTGGTCTTGTACGGTGGTTGGCTCACGTTCTTTTTGATCCTCACCGTGGTCGTGGCCGCGGGCCTTCTCCTGAATCGTTACGTGCGGGACCGGAAGTCCGAGGATCTCGCACGTGATAAGAGAGGGATCGCGGAGAAGATCCTGCTGGCCTGGTTTGCGCTCGGAGGTCTGGTATTGCTGATCGGTGTGGCGAGCGGGATCTTCGGCGGCGGCGCGGAGCCGGTCACCTTCTGCCGAATGTTTTTAGCGGCGCCGCTCGTCGGGGCGTTGTTCAGTTGCGTGTGGCTCGGGTGGTACCTGGTGGTCGCGGCCCTCTACGACGGCCACAACAACGAGGCGGGTGGCGGATCGCTATCGGCGGACTTCCGGCACCTGGTGCGTGTCCGGCTCACGCCCGACACGCTCACCGCCTATGTCATCGGCATCGACGAACCGAGGGACCTGGCTTCAGGGTCCAGCGAACGCACGTTTCGCTTGGTCGACGTGTTCACGATCGGACGCTGAAAAAGCCACCACCCTTGGCCTGGGACAGGCCAAGGGTGGTATGTCGCTGAGGTAAGCTCAGGAAGCCGCGGCCACCTTCTTGGCGGGGAGGACGGTGGCCTTCTTGATGGGGGCGAGGCCGGCGTCGATCGCCTTCTCGGCCCACACGGTGAATTCGTCCTTGGACTCCGTCAAGATCTCGGTGGTCTTGCGCAGGGCATCGAGGAGCTTATCGTTGTACTCGGTACTGAGCTTGGTGAAGCCCGACAACAGGTCCTTGTAGCCCTTGGACTCCGAATACAGGGTCAGGTGCTTGACGCCGGTGTCCATGAAGGTGCTGAGGAAATCGAGTTGGTGCTCGGCGAGCTTCTCGGTGGCCTTGGTGCCGATCTCGCCAAGTTCCTTGAACGACGCGTACGAGTTGTTGCTCAGGCTGGTCCAGGACTCGAGATAGTCGGTTTGCATGGTCTTCCCTCCTAAACGGGATGAGTGGATTTACACGTGGTTTGGCATGACTGCCCTAGGTTGCTGCAATGCAGCATAGTCCACCCATCGGCCACTGTCAAGCACCCTTGGGGCCTGCGGTTACTTCGTCTTTGCGACCTTGGGGGGCGCGCTCGCCGCCACTACTCCCTTTTCCACCCAGGTGTTCAGCTCGCTGCGACAATCGGCGAGCAGATCGTTGGTCGATCGCACGATGTCGACGAACTTGCTGCTGTACTGGGTCACCAACTCCGCCTGCTTGGCGAGCAGGTCCTTCGGATCTTTGGCACCCCCCAGCATCTGCAGCTCCAGGGACGTCGCCTCCAGGCAGGCGCTCAGGATCTGCTGCTGCTGTTCTGTCATGCGCGCCACGATGCGCTCGTTGATCTGGCCGAGCTCCTTCATGGATTCCAGCGCCTGACGGCTGACCGTCGCCCACTGGTCGAGTAATTCGGTTTGCATGGTCCCCTCTGTCGGGAATAGTCGGTGTATTTCTGATGCCCACTGCCCGTCTGGTGGCCAGCGGGCTTCGCCGGACGCCGCGTGCGTCCTCCGCCCATTCTAGAGCAAGGCGCTTCGATGTTATACTCTCACGCCGTCGCGCGCTTGCTTGGAAGCGAAGATTGGCTGTCCTAGGCCGGCCCGCGGGGCACGGTTGGCCTGAACTATTAAGATGATGTCACAGGTGTTTGAAGAGGTGTAGTGCATGACGATGACTCACGACGGGGAGAAACGGACCAGGAACCAGCGGTTGCTGAAATGGGTGGACGAGATCGCCGCCCTGTGCAAACCCGATCGCATCTATTGGTGTGACGGCTCGCGATTGGAGTACGACCGCCTGTGCGAGGAACTGGTGCAGAAGGGAACGTTCGTTCGCCTGAACCCGAACAAACGGCCCCGGAGCTACCTGGCCCGCTCCCACCCGACGGACGTCGCGCGTGTCGAGGATCGGACCTTCATCTGCAGCACGCGCAAGGAGGACGCCGGCCCCACCAACAACTGGATGGACCCGAACGAGATGCGCGGTGTCCTCAAGGGCCTCTTCGACGGCTGCATGCGCGGGCGGACCTTGTACGTCATCCCTTTCAGCATGGGGCCGATCGGCTCGCACATCTCGCACATCGGCGTCGAGATCAGTGATTCGGCGTATGTCGCCATCAATCAGCGCATCATGACGCGCATGGGGCAGGCGGCCCTCGATGCCCTCGGGCCCGATGGGGAGTTCGTCCCCTGCGTGCACTCCGTAGGCGCGCCCGTGCAGCCCCACCAGGAGGACGTGATCTGGCCGTGCAACGACACCAAGTACATCACGCACTTCCCCGAGACGCGTGAGATCTGGTCGTTCGGCAGCGGGTATGGCGGCAACGCGCTGCTGGGCAAGAAGTGCTTCGCGCTCCGCATCGCCTCGGTCATGGCCCGCGATCAGGGGTGGCTCGCCGAGCACATGCTGGTCCTCGGTGTCGAGTCTCCGACCGGGGAGAAGACCTACGTCTCGGCGGCGTTTCCGAGTGCCTGCGGCAAGACCAATTTCGCGATGCTGATCCCGCCCAAGGCCTTCGACGGCTGGAAGGTCACGACCATCGGGGACGACATCGCCTGGATCAAGCCGGGCGCCGACGGGCGCTTCTATGCGATCAATCCCGAGGCCGGTTACTTCGGGGTGGCGCCGGGGACCAACATGGATTCGAACCCGAATGCCATGTTGACGCTCAAGGAGAACTGCATTTACAGCAACGTCGCGTTGACGGACGACGGGGACGTGTGGTGGGAAGGCATGACCGAAGAACTCCCGGCGCACCTGATCGACTGGAAGGGTAACGACTGGACCCCGCAGAGCGGGACCCCTGCGGCCCATCCCAACGCGCGTTTCACCGCGCCCGCGGGGCAATGCCCCTCGATCGATCCGGCCTGGGAGGACCCGAACGGCGTGCCGATCAGCGCCTTCGTCTTCGGCGGCCGGATCAGCAAGAACTTCCCATTGGTACTTCAGGCCCATGACTGGGAGCACGGCGTCTATCTCGCGGCCACCATGGGCTCGGAGGCCACCGCCGCCGCCGTGGGCCAGGCGGGCATGCGGCGCGATCCGATGGCGATGCTGCCGTTCTGCGGTTACAACATGGCGGATTACTGGAAGCACTGGTTGCGCATCGGCCGCGAGCGCGTGGCCACGCCGCCCTTGATCTTTCGGGTCAATTGGTTCCGCAAGGACGATCACGGCAAGTTCATCTGGCCGGGCTATGGCGAGAACATGCGTGCCTTGAAATGGATCGTGGACCGCTGTCGAGGTCGGGCACGCGGGGTGGAGAGCCCGCTCGGCTGGGTGCCGCCCTACGAGGCATTGAACTGGGACGGCCTGTCCTTCCCTCGCGAGCGTTACCTCGAGATCATGAACATCGATCGCGAGCGCGCCCGCCAGGAGGCGAACGACCAGGAAGAGTTGTTCACCCGTTTCGGCGATCACCTGCCGCGCGAGATGGAGATCGAGCGCGAGCTCCTGCTTTCCAGGCTCTACTACTCGCCACCGGTCTGGGACCTCGGGATCGCGAGCGCTGCTTGAGTCCGGACTGCTCGTACTAGGACGCGAAAAGGCGGTCGCAAGACCGCCTTTTCGCCTGGGCTTGATGGGCCTGAGAGTCTACGACCTGGCCGAGCGCCGCCCGCCGCTGGCTGGCGACCTCGTGGCCGGTATAGGTACAGTGCTCGTCGGCCGCCAGGAAGGCGACGGCCTTGGCGATCTCTTCGGGCTGGTCCAGACAGTCCAGGTCGAGCAGGCGCAGGATCGTGCGGCTGGTGTCTTCCGGGGCGGTTTTTAAACAGCCCGCGGATACCGTGTTCACGGTGATCCCGTGATCCTGGACCGCGCGTGCCAGGGAGCGGGTGAACCCCAGTATGCCCGCCTTGGCCGCGGCGAGCTGCGGTGTGGGTATCTCGGCCGGGCCGCTCGAGACGATGGTGATGATGCGCCCGTAACGGCGCTTCGACATCCCCGGGATCAGGTTGCGGGCAAGGTTGAAGATCCCGTCGAGGCCGGCATCGAGCACCGCTCTCCAGTGTTCGCTTTCGGCGCACTGTGCTTCCGGAGCAGTGCAATGGACCAGGATGTCCACCGCCCCGTAACGCCGCTCCGCCCAGCGCGCGAGCCGTGCGCAGTCCTCGAAGCAGCCGATGTCGCACTCGACGACGGCGATGTCATAACCCTGGCGGCCATGGCCCAACTTTCTCAGGTAATCGCGCCACTGCCTGGCATGGGCGGCTTCGGAAGGCGGACAGGTCGCGGCGACCCGAAACCCGGATTCCGCGAGCCGCTCGCACACGGTGGTGCCGAGAATACCCCCGGCGCCGGTCACGAGCGCGAGCCGTGGGTGCGTGGAGCGGAGTAAGGAGGGGGCATTTGGCGAGAGGAACGCCGCGAGCGAACGGCAGTGCTCCGCCGCGTTCGTGAAGGCCAGGTTGATGCTCGCGCGTTGGTCGTCCACGAGCCGGCCCCAAAAGCGTTCGCCGAGCTCGGCCACGGCGAAAGCCGATCCGAGGCCCATGCCCGCGGCGCGGACCCAGTAGTGTATCCCCTGCCTGCCCAGTTGATCGAGCCACATAGGACGCCCTCATTGCAGATGCCGAAAGGCTACAAACTATGTGCCAGCGCCCGAGGTGCCGGCCACCCCGCGCCTTCGGCGTGTCAGCCTCTATTCTTGTCCGAGTCCTCTGCCTCTGCCTCTCCGTCTTGCCCGCCCGCGAGCCCCGCGGCCTTGAAGAAGCTGTCCTGCATCTTCTTGATCATCTCAAGGTTGTGTTGGGTGATCTCGGTCATGGCCGTCAAGGGGTTGCGCTTGACCGCTTCATTGATCTGGGCGTGAAAACGCTTCTGTTGCTCGCTGAAGAGCGAAAGGCTTTGCTCCAAAAAGCTCGCCGCGACGCCCTGGACGGTGTCGCCGTAGAAGCGGATGATACGGGTCAACGCATCGGTGCTGAAGATCGGCTCGCCGCAGCCCTCCTGCTCGCTGATGATCTGCAAGAGGATGCTGCGCGTGATGTCCTCGCCGGTCTTCTGGTCCTTGACGCAGAATGCGACGCTCTCCAGGACCAGCCCGCGCACGTCGGCCAAGGTGATGTACTTGCTCTCCACCGTGTCATAAAGACGCCGGTTGGGATACTTCTTGATGATGCGCTTGTCTTCCATCGCTCGTGCCGAGGTTGGCCTCGGCATCACATCATGTGTTGGCCCCCGTTCATCGCGAAGTCGGCCCCGGTGATGAAGCACGCCTTGTCGGAGGCCAGGAAATCGACCAGATAGGCGACCTCCTGGGCCTCGCCCAGACGCCCGACCGGGATCTGCGCGATGATCTGGTTGCGGATGTTTTCCGGCACCGCCATCACCATCTCGGTCGCGATATACCCGGGCGACACGGTATTGACGGTGATGCCCTTGCGGGCCACTTCTTGCGCCAGCGACATGGTGAAGCCATGCATGCCGGCCTTGGTGGTCGTGTAGTTGGCCTGCCCGATCTGGCCCTTCTGGCCATTGATCGAGGAGATGTTGATGATGCGCCCGAAGCCGCGGTCGATCATGCCGCCGATCACCCGCCGGGTCACATTGAAGAGGCTGTCGAGGTTGATGCCGAGTACGGTGTCCCACTGCTCGCGGGTCATCTTGCGAAACGTGACGTCCATGGTGATCCCGGCGTTGTTGACCACGATGTCGATGGGACCGAGGTCCTTTTCGATCGCCGCGACCATCCGGTCGCAGCCCTCGAAGTCCCGGACGTCCACCCGGTAGCCTTTGAAGTCGTAGCCCTCTCCGCGCGTCTCGGAGAGCCACTGCCGGGCCTTGTCCTCATTGCGGTAGTTGGTCGCGACCCTGGACCCCGAGTCGGCGAGTTGCCGGCAAATCGCGGCCCCGATCCCGCTCGTGCCGCCCGTGACGAGCGCCACGCGCCCCGTGAGCTCCGTATTCATTCGTTGCTCCCGTTCCCCTTACCGTTCCACCGCCAGGGCGATGCCCTGGCCGCCGCCGATGCACAGCGTCGCGAGACCGCGGTGGGCATCGCGGCGTTTCAACTCGTAGAGGAGGGAGCAGAGGACGCGCGCCCCCGAGGCGCCGATCGGGTGGCCCAAGGCGATGGCACCGCCGTTGACATTGACCTTGGCGAGGTCCCAGCCGAGATCGCGGTTGACCGAGATGGCCTGGGCCGCGAAGGCCTCGTTGGCCTCGATCAAATCGAGGTCCTCGACCTTCCATCCGGCCTTCTCCAGGCAACGGCGCGTGGCCGGGATGGGGCCGGTGCCCATGATGGCTGGGTCCACCCCGGCGGTAGCGTAGGCGGCGATGCGGCAAAGCGGCGTGAGGCCGAGGGCCTTGGCGCGCGCGGCGCTCGTGACGATCACGGCGGCCGCGCCGTCGTTGATCCCGGAGGCGTTCCCGGCCGTTACGGTGCCTTCCTTGTCGAAGGCCGGCCGGAGCTTGCCCAGGGACTCCGCCGTCGTCCCATGGCGCGGAAATTCGTCGGTGTCGAAGACGATGGGGTCGCCCTTCTTCTGCGGGATCTCGACCGGAATGATCTCGTCTTTGAAGCGCCCGGCCTTCTGGGCGGCCTCGGCGTTTTGCTGGGACAGCGCCGCGAAGGCGTCCTGTTCCTCGCGTGTGATCCGGTATTTCCTGACGATGTTCTCGGCCGTGATCCCCATGTGAATGTTGTTGAAGATATCCCACAGGCCATCGTTGATCATGGTGTCCACGAGCTTCCACTCGCCCATCTTCTGCCCGTTGCGCGAGCCCGGCAGCACGTGCGGGGCAAGGCTCATGTTCTCCTGCCCGCCAGCGATGGCGATCTCGGCGTCACCGGCGCGGACGGCCTGGGCGGCGAGGGCGACGGCCTTTAGGCCGCTGCCGCATACCTTGTTGATCGTCATGCAGGGCACTGCGTGCGGCAAGCCGGCCCCGATCGCCGCCTGCCGAGCCGGGTTCATGCCGACCCCCGCCGTCAGGACCTGGCCCAGGATCACATCCTCTACGGCGTCGGGCGGGATCCCGGTCCGAGACAAGAGAGCGGCAATGACCTTCGCGCCCAAGGTCGCGGCTGGGATATTCGACAGGCCGCCTCCGAATGAGCCGATGGCCGTGCGGCCCGCGGCGACGATGACGACATCCGACATGGTTCGATCTCCTGTGCGGTGGCGCTTCACGCCACCTGGATTGAAGGGCTCACTATGTTGAAAGGCCCACCCATAACGACGAACAAGCTATTATTGGTTTCGGACAGACGCGCCTGGCTGCCCTGCGGCGTCCCGACGGCCTGGCCTTTTCAGCGACTTCCCCCTCGCCTCTTCCCGTCCAGCGCTCCGATCATGCCCCACGATGGCGCACGCTGCAATGCAATAACAGCGTAACAGAGTGCGGGCGGGGGATCCAGCGCCGGACGGCGGTGTTTTTCATATAGTGGGCGCCAGCACCCCGCGCTCGTGGTCAGAGGTTGATCGGACGCCCGTCGACCGCCAGCGCCGCCTCGTGGATCGCCTCGGCGAGCGTCGGATGGGCATGGACGGTGCGCGCGAGGTCCTCCGCGCTGGCGTCGAAGGCCATGGCGAGGACGGCCTCGGCGATGAGCTCGGAGGCTTTGGGCGCGAAGAGATGTACGCCCAGGATGCGATCGGTCTCGGCATCGGCGAGGACCTTTACGAGGCCCGCCGTCTCACCCATGGCCCGGGCGCGCCCGCTGGCCTGGAGCGGGAAGCGGCCGCCGCGATAGGCGCGCCCTTCCGCCTCGAGGGCCTGTTCGCTCTGACCGACCCAGGCGATCTCGGGCCAGGTGTAGATGACCCAGGGGATGAGACCATGGTCCACCGTCGGAGACTGCCCGGCGATGCGCTCGGCCACTGCGACTCCCTCTTCGGAGGCCTTGTGCGCCAGCATGGGTCCGGCCACGACATCGCCGATGGCGAAGATCCCCTCCGCGGTGGTCCGGCACTGCCCATCGACCTCGATGAACCCGCGAGCATCCAGCTTCACGCCCGTCGCCTCGACGCCGAGGCCCTCGGTATTCGGACGCCGTCCCACAGCCACCACCAGCCGATCCACGCTGAGCCGCTCGATCTTTTCGCCTACGCGGTAGGCGATGTGCATCTCCTGTCCCTGACGTTCGACGCCCTGTACCGCGCAACCGAGCCGGATCTGCAAGCCTTGGCGCTTGAGCTCCTTCGCGGCCGCACGGGTGATGTCGGTATCCGCGCCCTGCAGCCAGGTCTCCAGTGCCTCGAGCAACACGACCTCCGAGCCCAGGCGCCGCCACACGCTCCCAAGCTCGATGCCGATGACCCCGGCCCCGATGATCCCGAGGCGGCGGGGCACCTCGGTGAAGGCCAGCGCCCCGGTTGAATCGCAGATGCGGTCGTTGTCGATGGGCACGCCCGGCAGCGGGGCCGGGACCGAGCCGGTCGCGATGATGATGTGGCTGGCCGAGACGGTGAGCGGCGCGCCACCCTCCCACGGGCTGATCTCGACCTGCCCGCCGCCCATGAGCCGCCCGTGTCCCTGAAGCCACGCGATGCCGTGCTTCTTGAAGAGCCCGGCGATCCCCTGCGTCAGGGCCCGGACCACCTGGTCCTTGCGCGCGAGCATCGCGGCGAGGTCCAACGCGAGCCCCTCGACGGTGATCCCGTGGGCCTTCGCCTCGTGGGCGATGTGATGGAAATGGTGCGAGGAATCGAGCAGAGCCTTGGAGGGGATGCAGCCGACGTTCAAGCAGGTCCCGCCGAGCGCCGGCTTACCCGCGGGATCCCTCCAGGCCTCGGCGCAGGCGGTCTTCATCCCGAGCTGGGCGGCGCGGATAGCCGCCGTATACCCGCCCGGCCCAGCCCCGATCACGAGGCAGTCGTAGTGCTCCACGCGTAAGGTCATCAACGCGTGAATTCAGCGGCGCGCCGCTTGCGGCGCATCCGCTGGAATTACGGGTTGGGCGGCTGATTGGTTCGGACGCTCGGCGCGCTTCGCGGACTCAAACAGTCGGTGCTGGTGCTGCTTCTGGAGCTCGATGTAATAGGCCACCAGCCGTGTAGGATTGTGATCAAAGCGTGCCGAGATGCGATGGCGCACCTCGCGGATTTCATCGATTACGGGATCAGTCGGATTCTGTTTCATCGCTACCTCCAAGCAGTTCCAAGGGCGTGACCAGCGCCGGCACGAAGAGCCCGAGCAGCGTGTTCACGCGGCGGATGGACCCGAACTTGTTCGCGTTTGCCAAGTGCCGGCAATTCCAAGTGACCAAAAAGTCGCACTTATGATAGGAAGCCAGCGCCAAGTGCAGGGCGTCGCCAGCAGGGTCCGCGGGCATCACTTTGTGCCGGACGTACGCCTGGACGATCTCGGCGACGGCCGGTTCAACAGGCAGGACGGGCAGGTCACGAACAAGGGACAAGCGTCCCGCGCCGCGCTCAGGCAAACCGCCCGCCAGCTCATCTAGTACGGCCGGGCTGGTGACTAGCTCGTAGCGCCCGATCGCATTATCCCACCACCGACGAGTCCACTCACGGCGTGCGACGATGTCTGGAGCGGTGCGCACTTCGTGGTAGAAGCTGGGGACTGTGGTCTCAACATAGACGCGCGGTTTGGTCATGTCCATAGCATACAGCGCTCAGCTCGCGAAGAACAGAACGATCCAAGCGAGCCGGTTGCCGCGGCGCGAGCATTACGCTTGTTTCCATTATTTTATATAGTTGATTTGTTATTTCAATGAAACCGTGATTGCGGGCGAGCGCATAACCCAACGCGGCGGCTTTTTCGATAAGCGTGGAATAAGCATCAACGCCTCCAACGGACACCCTGGGTTGCGCTACTGAAGATGATATAGCGCCGA
>JBQTJM010000198.1:0-7750 GCA_052387115.1 Gammaproteobacteria bacterium
GGCGCGTGTCGAGACGGCGGCCTCGGGGTCCAAGGCATTGCGGAGGGCGGCTTGCGAGAGATCGACTCGCTGGCCTAGAATCTGCTCCGCGGCCGCTGCTAATTCCCCCGGCGTGAGCTGATTCAGATCACCGCCTGCGAGATTCCGACGCACGAGATGGCCGACCAGGCGATGCGCTTGGCGGAAATCGAGTCCGCTTTCGAGCACGAGCACCTCGGCGAGATCGGTCGCGAGCGCGAACCCGCGGTCGAGTCGGCTGCGCCCGCGCTGCTCATTGAAAGTCAGAAAGCTCACGACCTCGCCCATCAACTCCACTGCGCCCCGCGTATCTTCGATCGCCCGCGGAATCATGCCGTAAAGCGGCAGGCGGTTGTCCGGCTGCCCCGAGGGTGTGCGGCCGGCTGCGGCGCTCGCCGCGAGCGTGCCGATCATCGTGCTGGCCGTGCCGCGCACGTGGGTCAACGCGAGGGGTTCTTCTTTTGCGGCATGATCTTGCTGGCGCGCGAGTGCCGGTCGTCGAGCTCGACCAGGGCGAACTCCTCGGTGGCATGATCTGCAGGTCCTCGGCGAGACGGTCGAGATTGATCAGGACCGCGGTCAGTACCGCGGCGCGCAAGCCGGGTGGTGGCCGCAAGCGTCTGACCGAGACGGACCCGCAGTTGAGCGAGGAGTTGGATCGTCTGGTAGCCCCGTTGACGCGGGGCGATCCTCAGTCGCCGTTGCGCTGGACCTGAGCGCCGACGCGATAGTGGAATGCAAGGCGCGCGAGCTCACCGATGCTCTACGCTCCGATCTCGATGTCGCCGCGCGGCTCCGCGAACTCGACAGGGCCATCAAGCAGGGCTGCTTTACCTGCATGAGCCCGAGGTGCTAATCCTGGACCAGGGCCGCACGGTGTTTCGCTCGGCCATGACGATCCGGCTTCTGCCGGGCTCCGGTCGATTCAGCGAGTGTAGCCCGGATGGAATGAAATGGAATCCGGGGCATGGGACGGGCTCTCCCAGATTCCGCTGCGGTTCATCCGGGCTACGAGTACTACAGAGCCGGCTCGGCACCGACGTAGTGCTGCGCCGCTCGGGGAGGGGCAAGGAGTAGTGCCGGCTGTCGGTCGGGCGTCGGCGAGGGCGATGAGGTCACTTGGGTGAAGAGCTTGGCACCCGAGCGCGGGACGCCAATTCGCGTATAATGAGCGGGCACCAGGGTGTTTGCGAACCACCAGCACCCTCTAACCACCGAACGAACGAGGCTCGTTCAATGGACAGCGCGCAATCATATCCTACCTACTGCTTCGGCGTTTCCCAATCGTGAGCGCCGACCACGTACTCGAACAATTGCGCCTGATCCGCGCCGAAAACGACAAGCGCGACCGGGAGTTTTCCTTGATGCGGGCCGAGTTCACCGTGTTCCGGACACAACTCGAGATGATCGTGCGCCTACTCGGCACGCATACCGACATCCTGCAGGAGATCAACGATCGCTTGCTGGCATTGCAGCGCGAGCGAGGAGGAATTGATGGCTAAGAGTAACGGGCATCATCCGCAGCCTACGAGGCTGTGGTGCACCCCACGGTCCGAGGTAGAACTGGGCAGCATACCGGCGCACCCCGATAGCCCCCGCCTATCGCGCCGACATCGATCGCCTGGTCGCCGAGAACGGCTTCAAGACCGTGGACGTGGTCAGCATCGCCCCCGACAGCCCCCGAGCGCGAGGCGATGCGCCAGAAGTTCCTCGACGAGCACTTCCACAAGGAGGACGAGGTCCGCTTCTTGGTCGCCGGCTCCGGTCTGTTCTCCCTGCACGTCAATGGCAAGGTCTACGAGATCCGCTGCGAGCAGGGCGATCTGATCGGTGTGCCGGACGGCACCCGGCACTGGTTCGACATGGGCCCGGCGCCGAGGCTTCTTCACCGAGCCGGACGGCTGGGTCGGGCACTTCACCGCGACCGACATCGCCAAGCGCTTCCCCCGCTACCAGCGCGGCCAGGCCGGCTGAGTCGCGAGACGTCGCGTGGCCCGGGCCATCCTGACCGACATCGAGGGCACGACCAGCTCGATCGCGTTCGTCAGGGAGGTGCTGTTCCCGTACGCGCGCCGGGCGCTGCCCGGCTTCGTCGCTGCGCACCGAGCCGAGCCGGAGGTGCGCCGCTGGCTGGGCGCCGTGGCCGAGGAAACCGGCGCCGCCGGCGACGACGCGGTGATCGCCACCCTGCAGGGCTGGATCGACCAGGACCGCAAGCACACCGCGCTCAAGGCGCTGCAGGGGATGATCTGGCGCGACGGTTACCAACAGGGGGCGTACACCGCCCACGTCTATGACGACGCGGCCGTCAAGCTGCGCGCCTGGCAGGCGGCTGGCCACCCGCTGCACGTCTACTCGTCCGGCTCGGTGGCGGCGCAACGGCTATTCTTTGGCCACAGCACCGCCGGCGATCTGAGCCCACTGTTCTCCGGCTGGTTCGACACCGAGATCGGGGCCAAGCGCGAGGCCGCCAGCTACCGGCGGATCGCCGGCGCCATCGGCCGTGCTCCGGCCGACCTCCTGTCCTCTCCGACGTGGTCGAGGAGCTCGACGCCGCCGGCGAAGCCGGCCTGGCCACCGTGCTCGTCGATCGCCGTGCCGACTACCGGGAGCCGCGCACCGGCGCCGCCACCCACGCCCACCCCCGCGCCGAGTCGTTCACCGAGATCGACCCCGGCTGACTCGCGGCAGGCGCGTCAGCGGACGTCCAGGCTGAGCGGTCGGCGCGCTGATCGAGGCGCCACAGCCCGGCGGCGGGCGGCGGCGAAGGCGTCGTGCATCTCCCGGCGGTCGGGCGTCCGGTGGATGGCCGCGTGCGGCTTGCTGCAACTCGCGATCCGGAACAAGCTGGTCGGGCTCGTCGTCTCCGCCGTTGGCTCCGACCAGCTGTACGCGCGCGCGAAGATCAGCCGGCCATTACGGGCGACGGCGATCGCGCCGCCTGGGACATCATTCTGCTGCATGTACTCCTGCACCGCCTGATCGAGGGTCTTGAGCGCGGACACCTCGGTTCCTGTCATCCGCCAGGTGTGTTCCTCAGGACTGGATTGCCTGGTCGGGGGGACCCTGTTCAAAACTGCTACGTTCATTTTGCATACCTCTCTTAAGAAAACCGAGGACCTTCGACCGCCCTGCGATGGTCAACGCGACAAGCTGACCGCCTTTTGGCCGGCTTACAGGGGTTACGGCGGGCTACGTAACCGTAACGAAATGGCAAGATTGGCGCGCCTGCGCCATTCCCAAAAATCCCAAATAAATCTCCTCCGCGCCAGCAACAACTTAGAATTAGAACCAATAGAGCGCGCGAGCCGAGCATAGCTCCGGGTCGACCACCGTTCATCCGGCGTCGGGACCAGCGTATGGCGACGTTTGTGCCGGCCGCCGAAACCGAGACTCCAAGCGCCTGTTACAAAAAGGTTTTGCAGCGATGCGTAGCGTCAGGGAGGGTGCGGATCAGGGGATCCTCCGCGGTTCGCGCTCTCAACATGTTGAGAGCGTCCTGACATGTCGGGAGCGCTCAGGCCCGGCGGGTGATCCCGAGCTTCTTCATGCGGAAGTCGAGGGTGGAGGGCCTGAGCCCGAGCAGCTCGGCGGCCCCCTTGCCGCTCACCTGCCAGCCGCAAGCCTCCAGTGCACGCGACCGTTCTCAACGGAACGCCCCCCGGGCCGTCGCGACCCGCACGCCATCACCCTGTCCGAGCCAAGCCGGCCATCGAGCCACCGGTCCCGGGACGGCTGGCGGCCGTCTGAGGCCAAGTGCGCGAAGCGGCAGCGACCGCGTCACGCTACGCTGGCCAGCCCTTCGGCAGGAAGGTAAACTGACCATCTCAGCCATTGAAGCCTAGTCAAAGATATTTGAAATTGTTATGCTCTTTTCCATCCCTTCCCCCTGGAAGGGGGAAGGATAGGATGGGGGTTGAGTCTCTCAGAACTATGCGACGCTCAACCCCCATCCTCGCCCTCCCCCTGCTAGGGGGAGGGAATAAGCTGGTGCTGGCAGCTTATTGAATTTGTACATGAAATAGAATTGTTTGAGTTGTTGTGTTCAACATTTGCAACGTAAGAATCTATGGGGGTTGTCATGACGCCTTGGGAAATTAAGGGACGCGAGCTCGTTAACTGCACCTGCGAATACGGCTGCAACTGTCAATTCAACGCGCTGCCGGACAAGGGTCATTGCCATGCCGTCGCCGGCATCCAGATCGATCAAGGCCATCACGGCGAGACCACGCTCGACGGCCTGCGGATCGCCGCGATCTTCAAATGGCCAGGCCCGATCCACGAGGGCAATGGCAAAGCCATCGCCTTCGTCGACGAGAACGCCGACCAGAAGCAGCGGGACGCGCTGTTGAAGATCATGACGGGCCAGGACACCGCCCCGTTCGCGACCATGTTCGCGGTCTACGCCGCGACCGTGACCAAAATGCACGATCCGGTCTTCACCAAGATCGATCTCGAGCTTGACATCGACGGCCGCAGAGGCCGTATCTTCGTCAAGGACTATATCGACACAATCGGCGAGCCGATCCGCAACAAGACGACGGGTGCGGACTCGCGCGCGCAGATCGTGTTGCCGGAGGGCTTCGAATACGCGGTGGCCGAGATCGGCAGCGCGTCGAGCAAGACCGAGGGTCCGGTCGAGGTCGAAATGAAGGACACCTACGGCCAATTCGCGCGGCTGCACCTCAACAACAACGGCGTCGTGCGGGTCTGACACTGCGAGCCTGACACCCCTGGGCATGTCCGAAGCATCCGCGCTCGAACGCCTGCTCAAACGCGAGCGCACGATCGCGCTGGCGGGTCTGGCTGCCTTGTGCGCGCTGGCTTGGCTCTACCTCTTGACGGGCGCAGGGCTCGGCATGAGCGCGTGGGAGATGACCACGCTCTCGCTGTTCCCGCACCTGGAAGCCGCCGACATGATTCCGGACATACCTGGTATGGGCACGGGCGACATGGACGTGGGCGGCGCGCCGATGACGCCCGCGCCTTGGGCGTTCGCCACATGGGCGCTGATGATCGCGATGTGGTGGATCATGATGATCGCCATGATGGCGCCGAGCGCAGCCCCGACGATCCTGCTCTACGCGTGCGTGAATCGCCACGCCGTCGCGCAGGGTCGGGACAAGCTCGCGCCCACGGGCGCTTTCGCCGCAGGCTATCTGCTGGTCTGGCTGGGCTTCTCGGTCGCCGCCGCCGCGGTGCATTGGGGGCTCGAACGCGCCGGGCTCGTCTCGGCCATGCTGATGGGATCGCAGAGCCGCTGGCTGTCGAGCGCCGTCCTGATCGCCGCTGGCCTCTACCAGCTCTCGCCGTTGAAGCACGCGTGCCTGTCTCATTGCCGCGCCCCGGCGTCGTTCCTTGCGCGCCACTGGCGTCCGCACGTTTCAGGCGCGCTCCGGCTCGGCGCGCTGCACGGGGGCTTTTGCGTGGGCTGCTGCTGGATGCTGATGGCGCTCTTGTTTGTCGGCGGGGTGATGAACCTCGGCTGGATCGCTGCGCTCGTCGTGCTGGTGCTGGTCGAGAAGGTGCTGCCGGCGGGCCGATGGGTCGGCCGAGCCGCGGGCATCGCACTGATCTCTTGGGGGATCGCCACGCTCCTGGTCTGAGGCGCTGCCGCCGCGCATCGGGAAGGAAGGCGGCCGTTCGGCCTAAGCCGTGAAGCCTGCGCAGCACGCTTGGACCTTGCTTCCTGGTTACGATGGAATATTCGACGTTCTCGCGGGCGAATAACGCGAACGATGCGCTTCGTTCCTCAGCGCATCCTACACGAGCTGCAAGAGGCCCGCGTGCTGCGGGAGCGCTCGGGGTGAGATGGGCTTCCATCCATGAACAACACCCGTGGAGTGATTTGGTCGATCCCCGGTAGACAAACATTAAACCGCTTTAGTAGCTTACGAAAAACGGAGATTCTCGATGCTTTACAAGGTGCCATTGATTCTCTCGCTTTCAACTTATGTTCACGGGACGGATGCCAAGGCAAACGACTCGCTCGACACGATCGCCAAACGGGTGGCTCGGATCGAGAAAAACCTTGGTTTGGAGCCTCTGGAATGAACAGCCACCTAACCCTGCATTCGAGAGGGACGCGCCAAAAGCGGCGCGCCCCTCAATTTGAACGTTATGCCCCGAAAGAACGGTTTGCGCCAGTACGTGCGTAGCGAAGAGGCATTCGTCGGCGACGCACTCGTCCGATACTTCGGCGGGCCTGCATATGCGTCCGTAACGGACGGTGAGAATCCGCCCGACTTATACCTCGTCGCGACGGAATGGCGCGTCGGAGTCGAAGTAACAAGGCTCTCGCAGTTCACTTTCGAACCAGATGGCGCGTTAGGCGAGCGTGCAACCCAGGATGCTTTCGGCGTACGTCTGATTGACGAGTTGGATGCCACCGTGGGTCCTTCCTTGCCAAGCGACGTCAGTCTGCTGATCACTTTGCACGTACCGATAGAAAAGGTTCGGCCTTTTCGGAGGAAACTAACGCAACTCGTTCGAGAGATCGCGCGGGCGCCGAGAGAGCGTGCCGGTAACGAATTTGATAGCCGAGAAAACGCGGATCGTGCACCAGGGCCTTGATGGCTTGGGAGGAGGCCGCGAACAGCGCGTCGTAGCCCAGTTCCTGGTGGCTGCGCAGAAACGCGCGCAGGGGCTCGGGCACCGTGAAGGTGAGCATGAAGTGGTGGCCTGGCAGTTGGCGTTGCAGCCCCCGCTCGAGCCACTGCTGGGTCTTGCGGTGCTGGCACTGGGGGCAATGACGGTTGCCGCAGGCGGCCGGGAGCACGTGAGGATGGCCACAGTCCTCGCACTGGTAGCAGACCGAGCCATAGGCCTCGGTGCGGCATTGGCAGATGGCCTCGATGACCTTGTGGTGTTGGGTGGGGATGTGCTTGCCGAAGCGCGCCAGGTACTCCGGTCCGAAGCGCTGGAAGATCTGTTGGATGGCACCCATCTCACAGCCCTCCCATCAGCGTGTTGATGCGGGCGTAGGCGTCCTCCTGGCCCTTGCGGGTCAGATGCAGATACACCATGGTGGTTTCCAACTGCGCATGGCCGAGGTATTGTTGGATCACGCGGAGGTTGACCCCGGCTTCCAGCAGATGGGTGGCATAAGAATGCCTGAGCGTATGCACCGAGACATCGCGTTTCTGGATGCCGGCCTCACCCTTGGCCTGACGGAAGGCGCCCTGGACGCTGGCCTTGGGCATGGGCGTATCGGCTTGAGCGGCCTGGTTGCGACCCCGGCCGAGGGCGGGGAAGATGAAACGGGGATGGCGATGCGTCACCCAGTGCTGGCGCAAGGTCTTCAAGGTGGTCTCGGGCAGCGGCACAAAGCGGTCTTTGGCGCCCTTGCCGCGGTGGACATGGATCATCTTGCGCTGGCTATCGATATCGGAGATCTCCAGATGCTGGGCTTCCTGCAGTCGCAGACCGCAGGCGTAGACGGTGGAGAGGAAGGCGCGGTTGTGCGGTGTGCGGACGCAGCCGAGGATGGCGCGTACCTCCTCGAGGGACAATACGGCGGGCAGGCGCCTCTCGCTCTGTGCGCGGACCAGATCGAGCGTATGCCAATCGCGCTTCAAGACATGGAGGAAGAAGAAGCGGATACCGCAATAGCAGATCCGCATCGTGTTGGGCGACCAGCGATCGTGGTTCTTGCGGTGGAGGAAGTATTGTTGAAGCTCGGACTCCGAGATCTGATCTGGGGTCTTGTGGTGGAACTCGCAGAGCATGCGCA
>JBQTJM010000199.1:0-1786 GCA_052387115.1 Gammaproteobacteria bacterium
ACCTGGTGAGGAAAGTAAAGCTGACCGAGTGGCGGGTGGGACAGGGGGACGGAGCAAGGCCGAGGCTACATGCCCAGCCGTGCCAGACTCATCGAGACCCTGCCGCGCAGCGGCTTACTTGAACAAACGGTTCAAGCGGACCTCCCCGCTTCGCGGGTCGGCCGCTTAACCTTTGCGTTAGGTTCGCAGAATAGCAACACCATCAACAATAAAGGAGAACTCACGATGTTCTGTAGAAACTGTGGAAAAGAACTTTCAGACAAAGCAGTCGCGTGCATCAGGTGCGGTACTTAACATTATGGTGTTTTCAAGTAATTAGATAAACCTACGCGCGACAAAGCAGCGCGCCGGTGACCTTTGGCGTTGGGTTCAAAGAGAAGCAGCTGAACCATTCTCGCTAATACTACTCCAACGGATTACACTCTGGCAGATGCAAACCATTGCCGAAGTGCCGGAGTACACTCGCCGAGCCGAACGGCTGCTGTCAGAAACCGAGCGTCAATCGGTCATCGACTATTTGGCCGCCTTTCCCAAAGCGGGTGTCATTTTGCAGGGCACCGGAGGTCTTCGAAAAATACGCTGGGCACGGCAAGGGTCTGGCAAGAGCGGCGGAGTTCGGGTCATTTACTACTTTCACAACGAAGAGATGCCACTGTACTTACTCTCTGTTTTCGGTAAGGGCGAGAAGGCGAACCTAAGTAAAGCCGAAAGTAACGAGTTGGCTAGGCTAGTTCGTCTTCTTGTCGACGCTTGGAGCGCCAGAGATGAATGAAGCAGTCAAAAGTATAAAGCAGGGCTTACTGGAAGCAATCGATCATGCCAATGGTAAGCCTGTTAAGGCTATTGTACATAAACCCGACTTTATTGATGTGCAAACAGTGCGGAAAAAAGTGGGTATGACGCAAGCGGAATTTGCAGCCTCGTTTGGGGTCAGTCTCGGTACGTTACGGCATTGGGAGCGCGGTGATCGTAGACCACGGGGGCCTGCCTTAGTTTTGCTCAATGTGGTAGCGAAAGAACCCAAGGCAGTTCTTAATGCATTGTCAAAAAGCGAACCTAACAAATCGCTCCACCGGACGCGGCAAAAAGCGCCGCGCCGGTGAGCTTGGGCGTTGGGCGTCGAGGCTAGGCGATGCTAGACTGCTCGGGTGAAAAGGCTACGCATTTACGTTGATACCTCAGTGATTGGCGGATGCTTCGACGCCGAATTCCGAGTTTGGTCGGAAGGCTTAATGGAGGATTTCCGGCAGGGTCGATATACCGCGGTGGTCTCCGACGTTACAGCTGCAGAAATCGCCCCTGCTCCTGATTTTGTGAAGTCTTTGCATCACGAATTACTCAGCTTACCTACCGAGCTGATTCGCGTTGACGAAGAAGCCGTGTCTCTGGTTCAAAGTTACGTGAAACGTAGCGTCCTGCGGCAAAGATTCATAAACGACATGTTGCACATCGCATTAGCCACTATTGCGGAGGTCGATGTGCTTGTCAGTTGGAATTTCAAGCATATCGTTCGCCTCGATAAGATCCGTTTGTTTAACGCAGTAAATATCGAGCAGGGTTATAAGCCACTTACCATTTACTCTCCACGCGAGGTAATCAGCTATGCCACGGAAAACTGAATTTCATTCGGTTGAGTTTTTTCGCAAGGTCCGCGACCAGCAAGCTAGTCTCTTAGCCGGCAAGTCTCCTGCGGAGATTGTCGCCTTCTTTTCTAAAGCCCAACCCACGGCGCCCAACAAGGCGCTCCACCGGACGCGCCAAAAAGCGGCGCGCCGGTGAGCTATTT
>JBQTJM010000200.1:0-5639 GCA_052387115.1 Gammaproteobacteria bacterium
GGGTCCCCAGGCGGCCCCGGCACCGTGCATTAGAGATGGGACGATGGCACAAGGCCTGGCTCCTGGGCGTCGCGACGGCCGTCATCGGGATCGCGGCTTCGGCCTTCCCGGTGAGCAGCGACTGGGAGGCCGACCTCGGCCTGGGCCTGCTGTTCAAGCTCAGGGGCGCGCGTCAGAGCCCACCCGATGTCGTGGTCGTCGGCATAGACGGCGAGTCGTCGCGGGTCTTCGAGGTACCGAAAAGTCCCGACAAGTGGCCTCGACACCTGCACGCCCGGCTGGTGGATCGGCTGGCGGCGGCCGGTGCGCAGGTGATCGCCTTCGATGTCTTGTTCCGGGACAGACGCGACCCACCGGAGCACGATAGGGCCCTGGTCGAGTCGGTGCGCAAGGCGGGTAATGTCCTGTTCATCGAAGACCTGAAAAAAAACCGCGGGTTCGGCCCGGGAGGCGTGCCGGCGGCGGTCGCGCACCAACTCCAGACGGTGACGCCGCCGTTCCCCGATCTGGTCGTCGGGGCCTTGGGCACCGCGCCCTTTCCCTTGCCCGCGGTGCCGGAAAAGCTGAGCCATTTCTGGCTGTTCTCGCCCGGAGAAGGGCGGTCGGAGGCCGACAAGGCCTGCCTGCCGACACTCGCGCTCCTGGCGTATGCCAGGCCGTTCTTGGCCGATCTAGTGCGCTTGGTGTCGGAAACGACCTTGGAAGCCGGGGTCGACGAGCCACAAGGGCTCAGGCAGCGCGGTTCGCTTACCGACCTGTCTTCCGGCCTGCGGCGGCTCTTACGGGCGCATCCGGACCTCGTGGACAAACTTCACACCCGTGTCGCAAGACTATCCTCACCGGAGGCCCGAGCGGCCCTAGGCGCGGTCGTCTCGGCCTATGCCGGCGAGGCGTCCGGGACCGTCAACTTCTACGGCCCACCGCGTACCGTGACGTCGCTCTCATACCATTGTGCTTTGGGGATGGATTGCCGGAAACCCCACCCGGGGCACAGCGCGCTGACAGAGCCGGGGCTCCGGGACCTGGTCCTTGGCAAGGCCGTCTTCGTGGGCTTCTCGGAATGGGTGCAGATGGAGCAGGAGGACTTCTTTCACACACCCTTTACGCAGGAATACGGGGAGAAGCTGAGTGGGGTCGAGATCGCCGCGACCGTGTTCTCGAACCTCCGGGAGGGCCACAGCCTTCAAGCACCCGGCCCCTGGGCACATTCTCTGATGATCGCCGTCTTCGGCCTCGTCCTCGGGGTCGTGGCGCGCAGGGTCGGGCCATCAATGATGCTGCCCCTCGCTAGCGCCGTGATGCTCCTGTACGTCGCCGCCGCTTACCACGCGTTTTCCATTCATCACCTATGGCTGCCTTTGGTCATCCCCCTCTTGGTGCAAGGCCCCATCGCCATCGGGGGCGGCCTCTACTGGGGGTTTCGGGATACGCGCCGGGAACGGGAGCAACTCCAGAAGACCTTCGGTTATTACCTCCCGCCGGCGGTGGTCGCGGACCTCTGCGGGCAGGTGGGCGGGATCCCGACCGCCAGCCGGGACGCCTATGCCGTATGCCTGTTCAGCGATGCCGAGCGTTACACGACACTTGCCGAAGGCCTCAGTCCCAAGGCCTTGCACGCGTTCCTCAACCGCTATTACGACGCGCTCTTCGAGCCGGTTCGGCGCCACGGCGGGTTCGTCTCCGATGTGGTCGGCGATGCCATGCTGGCGCTGTGGGCCACTGCCGGCCCCGACCCGGAGACGCGGGTAGGGGCCTGCCGCGCGGCGCTCGAGATCATGGCCGGGTCGCCGGGCGGCTCCGGCCCGTGTCTACCGACGCGTATCGGGCTCCACTGCGGGGAGGTGGTCCTTGGAAACGTGGGCGCCGGCGAGCACTTCGAATATCGCGCGGTCGGAGACATCGTCAACACCGCTCAACGCATCGAGGACCTGAACAAACGCCTCGGCACCCGCATCCTCGCCTCCGCCGAGGTCGTGGAGGGCCTCGCGGGGGGACTGGGCGCGGTGCTGGTCCACGAGATCGGCCGTTTTTGTCTCATCGGCAAGACCCGCCCGCTCACCCTGCATCAACTGTGGCTGCCCGGTACCGAAGCAGCGGACCTCTGCGAGCGCCGCCGCGCCGGCTTCGCGGCCGGCCTCGCCGCTTTTCGCATCCAGGACTTCGGGCAGGCCGGCCAGATCTTCGACGCGCTGCTCCAAGAGCTTGGCGAGGACGGGCCCGCGCGGTTCTATCTCGCGTTGTGCGAGCGCTATCGAAGGACATCACCGGCCGCCCCCTGGGACGGCACCGTGTACCTGGACGAGACCCTCGGGCACGAGCCCACGCGCAGGGGGTGAGGTGCCGAGCGCAGGAAGTTGAGCGCTTTGTGAGCGCTTGCAACGCGGATCCTCACATCGGTAGTGACCCACTATGAGCGGCCCGACCGACTCAGGCGACGACCCTCACTGTTGCAGGAGTCGTTCAAGGTCGCGCTCGCTCAATACGCCCTTGTCCCTGGCCTGTTTGGCCCAATAGCCCTGTATATTGCGGAGCTCGGACTTGAGCCGCGCCGCCCGTGCCACCCGTAGCGCGCCCTGAATGACCCCACTCAGGGTCTTACCTTCCGCTTGCGCCAGTGCTTCGACCTCGCGGGCAAGATCGGGTGGCAGGGAGATCGTCTTCTTCACAGCTGTGCTCATGCCGGCCGGCCTCGAATGCAGTGGTATGAATTATTACTACCAGTGTAGTCAGGTGTCGGCCGGTCGGCAAGACAGACGGTCGGAGCCTCCCCGAGCAGTACCAGCGGTAGCAATGCTCAGGTGGGTACGAGCTGCAGCGCCAACACTGTCCGCCACAGCACCGCGCGGCGCGCCTCGCTCACATCCCGGCTTGGGGGATTTGACGGGTTTTTTGGGCTAGGGTACGCGCCTCAGAAGGTTTTGCGGATTTCGTCTTGAAGATAGACGTTCTCGGCCTGCAGGCGATCCTTGAGCCTTTGCACTTCGCTCATGGCCTCGTGCAAGGCCCTCTCGGCCTGGGTTCGTTCCAGTTCCGCGCAGGCGCGCGAGGCAAAGATCGTCAATACGGCGATGTCTTCGGGCGATGGTTGCATCGGCTCGGTATGCAGCACCGCGATATGGCCGAGCACCTTGCCGGCCGCATTCTGCATCGGCACGCCCACGTAACTGTCGGCGCCGATCTGTTGCAGCCAGAGATCCTCCGGGAACAGTGCCTGCAAATTGGTTCGTGTGGAGCACACATTTCCGGCAGCCACGCGCTGGCAGGGCGTGCCGGGGAAGCGGTAACTGAATCCCTCGCCGAAACCGGATCCCTCCCAATACGCGAGAGAGCGCGATTCCATCGCGTTGAGGGTCTCCGTGACGAAGGCGTAGCGGGCATGCAGCGCCTGCGCGGCGTGTCGGGCCAGCGAGCGGAAAAACTGTTCGCCCATGGCGGCGGCCGTGCCTTCGGTGAGCACGTGCAGGATTTCGAAAGACGAACTGCCTGCGACGGTTTGCTGCATGGTGTGTCAGGACCGCCTAAGCAGGAACCTGGAGGATAAGTTTACGCGCTAATTGTTTCACCGGCACCCATCGAGACTCGCACCAGTGACTAACATGAATGCCGTCATACCGGGCAAGGCCGTGCCACGGCCGCGACCCGGAAATCTAGCGTCATCGCGCCCCCGCGGCGAAGTCGCTCTCCCGGATGAAGCGCCAGCCGGCCCGGGCCGCGGCGCCCTGGTCGTCGGAGGCGCCGCTCACGCCCTGTATGTTGCCGACCATGACGTACTCCTCCGCCGGCACGTGCAGCCGCACCTGCTCGAGGAAAGCCGCCTTCTCGGCCGCGGCGTTGAAGAAGCAGAGAAGGAGGGGCCAGAAGGGGACGTGTCGGGTTACGACCGCCCAGTTGCCGCAGAGGCCGACTACGTGCCCCTGGGCGCGGAGGATCGCTAGATCCGCGAGCTTGACGGGCCCGCCGGACACCTCGAGGGTCTCGTCGACGTCGAAGGCATAGACCTTCAAGTCCAAACCTCCGTGAACTGGGATTGAGCTTGAGGATGTTCGCCGCGTCCTCGGGCGCGTTTGGTTACAGGAGGAATAAACGCCCTTTTTGTCTCGAGGAAGGGTAGTGATGAACCGGTGAGTTGTCAAACATGCGAGTCCGCTGGAATTCCTTCGCGGCCTCGCGGGCGCAGAGAAATTGGCCGGTGAGGTGGCAACGCTCGTGCCGACGCCTCCTGCCGTTATGTATCTCATGAACAACAATAGGTTACGCTCATCTCCGGGGCGCCCGGAGGTGTGCTAGCGCCGCGAAAGCTGGTGGGCGCCGCAACGGGTTGCGGTGCTCAATGTCGGCGACGGCCGATGCGCATCCACGGGGGCGATTTCGCCTTCGACGGCCACACTCGCGCTTCCCGGATCGCGCTACCTCCGGGCGCGCCGCGGTTCCTGGCTCAATAGCTATAGTGGGTCAAGAGCCGGCGACCCTTGCTCGTGATGAAACCATCCGTGCTCACGAACCCGAGTGCCATGCAGGTATGGTAGAGCCCCATCGCCCCGCCGCTCGGTAAATACACCGTCCCATCGCCGTAACGCTTGGCGAGCAGACGCGCGATGTCGCGATCGCCGGGCTTTGCCTCATCCCGCGCTCGGGCGAGCGCCAATGATGTGGTGTTCATGCCGCTGCCCTCCCTGAAATGGCCAGACGCCAACGCCTATTGCGCTCGTGCGCGTCGACCGCTGCAGGCCGGAAGGTCGGATCAACCTGGGTCTGGCTGTTAACCCAGCGGCAACGAAGCCCCTGGCGTGTGGACTGCCACAGCATCTGCAGTCGGGCCCCGTCCGATCGGTCCACACCCAATTCGTTACATGCATACATGGTCTTGCTCCTCGGTTGAAGATGTTCGGTGTTCAAGCCCCGACTCGCTCTGGCTCTTACTGAGCAGTTTCCTGCGACGGGGAAAAAGGTTCACACGCTCGCTTGTGCGCTTGGTTTGGGACTTCATGGCCTTGGGTCAAGTGCATTGAGATGAGGTTCTGCGCCCGCCGCCGGGTTGGGCCCGTACGGTGGGGTCGCTTTCCCTATTTCAAAGTCGGTGCCAGGTCGATAGGACCGGGTCGGTCTGGTTCACAAACGCTTGAACGCACGCGAAAACATTTCCAAGGCCACCGATCGTGGCCGGCCCACCTCGCGTGATACGGGAGGTGGTACTCCCGAATCCTCGGGAGCAGTCCCGGATCTTCGGGAAGGTCGGGGGACGTCTGACCCGTATCGTCATGTTCTCAAGCACGCATCAGTTCGCATGGGCGAGCCCATAGGAACCCGGATCGCGACCGCGACGCGGTGGGCCCGGACCACCGGCGGGTTTGAGGATCGCAACCCAGCATGCGGCCGGGACGTGGCCGGGTCGATCCGATCCGTCTTCACCCGCCGCTTCCGCCGATTGGTCTCGATGCTCGAGGAGTCGACCACCTGATTTTCAATCCCCAGACTCACCAAGTAACGGTGCAGCCAGAACCCGTCGCGACCCGCTTCGTAGCAGCTCACCACCTTGGCATCGTGAGACAAACTGAATTTCTCTTTGGCTTTCTTGATGGCTTCGACCAACTCGATACGGTGCCCCGCCTCCATCGCCTCATGTCGGCGCTTCTCACCCC
>JBQTJM010000201.1:0-20096 GCA_052387115.1 Gammaproteobacteria bacterium
TATCGCAACCTGGCAGGCGGCGGAGATCGAAGACGGCCGTCCGTGGAAGGTCGCGGTGGTCGAGGTCTGGAAGTAGCCCTCGCCCCAATTGACGCGAAGGAGCGGTCCGTCATAACGATCGTATGACATACCACGGTAGCTCTTAGATTCCTTTGTTCGTCGTTTTCGCTCCTTACGCGTTAGCGTAGGGAGCTTGAGGGAGACACGGCGGTGGAAAAGCGATACAAGATAATCATTGAAAAGCACACTGACGGATATGTCGCATATCCGTTGGGAATGAAAGGCGTCGTTGTCGGCCAAGGCGATTCGTACGAGGAGGCGCTGGCGGACGTAAAATCTGCGATCGCCTTCCATTTCGAAACGTTCGGCCCAGATGACTTGGAGACCGACCAATCAACGCTTGAAGCCTTCGTGGCGGAGACGCATGTCATCAAGCGATCCACCTTGAGAACAATCTGCTCGCAGGCGCGGATCTCGCGCGAGGAGCTCATCCGCATTTACGAACGAACCTGATCCGCCGGGCGCGCTGTGCCGCGCCTGATCCTGAAGTATTCCATCTGTTGCATTTGCCGAAAAACGCCGTAGGCGTGCCCAACGATGTAGGGGGTCAGGCGCGCCGTACGCGCCGTAACCCGCCAACTCGCCGGTCGCCCGACCGACCCCTTGCGCAAGTCGCGTTCTCGCCATATGACGAGCGAGACGCGCTACGCGCGTCGGGTTGGTGCATTACGGCGCGCACAGCGCACCTGATGCAACCTACAGTCTCTGCCGCCCGCCGGCACGGCCGCGGCGCCTTCGAGGATGGCCAGCCGACACGTTCGCGCTCCCTCCGGTAGCGGAAGCATATGTTCTCCCTCTCGCTCCGGGAGGGCACCAGGAAACTCCCTCCCCTGTCCGCGTGCGGACAAGGACCGGGGCGGGGGTCAAACCTAGGCGCGAACCCAACCCTTTCTCGGCTGCAGCGCCTTTACCCCCACCCTAGCCCTCCCCCGCTCCGCGCAGGGGAGGGGACCGGAAACCCGCTCTCCCGTTGCCGGGAGCGCACGGGCATACGGGGATTACGAGCAATGAAAGCGTTTGATTTGATTCCCCTCATCCTAACGGCGATGCCGCCTTGTGGTCACTCCGGACAATGAAAGATGGCGATAAGGGGTTCCGTTTGCCCACACGCGTAACATTCTTCACGGCAACCTTCTCCCTGAGGGAGGAGGGACCCCCGGACTTTGTTCAAATGGTCCGTACGACATTGGACGTGTGAAAATCTAATGAAGTCCGAAGTCAGTCAGATCCTAGATTTCTTGGCCGCGCGGTTCAAAACCTCGACAGCTGCCGGACGAAGCGCCCAGCCGGGCGTAAGCTGCACCGTGTCCAAGCCCGTTCAGGCGGCAAACCCTTTGTGGGCCGTCGGTCCCCGCTCCGGCAAACTCCAGCCCTCTACTGGCCAATGGCGCGCGCGACCGCACCCCTGCTATTCCCGCGAAAAATCACCCAGCAGCATGATCTTCCCGAGCACCGAGGCCTTGGTGTAATAGCGCTCATCGGCGGTGACCAGCGTAGTGTCCTCCTCGAATGCGACGGCGTGGTAGAGGGTATCGAAGAGGTGATGACCAAGCTGCCGCGATAGCCGCATCGCCCGGCGGTAGACCCTGAGGGAACCGGCGCGGGTGCCGCAGTCGAAAATGCGCGCGACATCGGCGAGATCGTCGAGGGCGGTTGCCGGTCGTTCGCGGACCAAGACGGCAGCGATTTCCGCGAGCGCGTGCGGCGGCTGGATCAGTCTGAGCTCATCGGCCTCGATCGCGCGCAACAACGCCGTGGCTTGAGGCAAGTCGGCTTCCGCCGGGGTTCGAAGAAACCATTTGAGCGTAACGCTGGCATCCAGCGTGACGCGCACTCAGGGCCGCCCCTCTTCACGGGCGTCGTCGATCTCGGCCTGGCTGACGACGGGGCGCTCGTCCAGCCGGGACAGGATGCGCCCGATGGCCTCATCGGATCTAGCCTTGCGCCCGGCGCGTTCGACGGCTTCCTGCAACAGGGCGGTCACGATGGCGCTCTTGTTGGCGTTGGCAAAGGTGCGATTGAAGCGCTCCTTGACGTCATCGGGGACACTGAAGTTCATGGTTGCCATGGCGGTGTCCGGTTGTTGAACATTTTAACAACTATGCGATGGGCACTTGCTCCCGTCAAGGGATGGCCGCGCTCGTCCGCAGGGATCGGTTCCGACGCGAGGGGGTACAGAGGTCATGAACGACGAGATTCGACGCCCATGCCCCTTGAAAGGTCACGCCCCTGTCATGCCGGCGTCCTCTGCTCCTGGTGTAGAATCCCCAAGATTCATTCGTTGCGCCGCATCCATGTCACAGCCATCCCGCGAGCAAGTCGAGTCGGCCCTGCGTGGCTATTCGGACCCCTATCTGGGCCAGGACTTGGTGTCGGCCAAGGCGGTCAAGGGCATCGCCATCGAGGGGGAGCGGGTCAGCCTCAAGATCGAGATCGGCTACCCGATCCACGGCATCGAATCGGTGCTGGTCGCGGCCTTGCAGCAGGCCGTCGCGAGCGCGACCGGCGCACAGGACGTCACGGTCGGCATCACCCAGAAGATCGTGGCGCACGCGGTCCAGAAGGGCACGACCGCCCTGCCGAACGTCAAGAACATCGTAGCCGTGGCCTCGGGGAAAGGTGGGGTGGGCAAGTCGACCGTGGCCGTGAACCTCGCCCTGGCCCTGCAGGCGAGCGGGGCGCAGGCGGCGATCCTCGACGCCGACATCTACGGCCCGAGCCAGCCGCGCATGCTGGGCGCCCAGGGCAAGCCCGAGTGCCTGGACGGGAAATCCTTCGAGCCGCTCGTGAGCTACGGCGTCCAGGCCATCTCCATCGGCAACCTCATCGACGAGGAGACCCCGATGATCTGGCGCGGCCCCATGGTCACCTCGGCCCTGCAGCAGTTGCTGAACGACACGCGCTGGCGGGATGTGGATTATCTGGTCGTGGACCTCCCGCCCGGCACCGGCGACATCCAGTTGACGCTCTGCCAGCGCATCCCGGTGAGCGGGGCGGTCATTGTGACTACCCCCCAGGATATCGCGCTGCTGGATGCCCGCAAGGCCCTCAAGATGTTCCAAAAGGTCGAGGTCCCGGTACTCGGCGTGGTCGAGAACATGAGCGTCTATACCTGCGGGCATTGCGGGCACGACGAGCACATCTTCGGGGAGGGCGGCGGGGCGGCCATGGCCAGGCAGTATGGCGTCGATCTGCTCGGCGCCCTGCCGCTCGAGACACGAATCCGCGAGGGCGCGGATCAGGGGCGACCGATCGTGGCCATCGAGCCCGAGTCTCGCGCCGCGGAGCTGTACCGGGAGATCGCGCGCAAGATCGCGGGCAAGATCGCGGTGCGGGCGCGGGACTATTCGGGGCGCTTTCCCAAGATCGTCATCGAAAATACCTAGGCTGTGTCCATCAAGTCGGACCGCTGGATCCGCCGCATGGTTGAGGCACACGGCATGATCGATCCCTTCGAGCCGACCCAGATCCGGCGCGACGGGGCGCTACCGCTCATCAGCTACGGGACCTCGAGCTATGGCTACGATATCCGCTGTGCCGACGAATTCAAGATCTTCACTAACATCAACTCGGCGATCGTGGACCCCAAGCACTTCGACCAGCAGAGCTTCGTGGATGTGAAGGCCGAGGTCTGTATCATCCCGCCCAATTCCTTCGCGCTGGCCCGCACCGTGGAGTATTTTCGCATCCCGCGCAATGTGCTGACCCTGTGCCTGGGCAAGAGCACCTATGCGCGCTGCGGGATCATCGTCAATGTGACGCCGCTCGAGCCCGAATGGGAGGGGCATGTGACCTTGGAGTTTTCCAACACCACCCCCCTGCCGGCCAAGATCTACGCCAACGAGGGCGTGGCGCAGGTGATCTTCATCGAGTCCGACGAGCCCTGCGAGGTCTCCTACAAGGACCGCGGGGGGAAATACCAGGGACAACGGGGCGTCACGCCGCCCAAGATCTGAAACGCATGCGGGCGCTGTACATCTGCGGGTCGCTGAACCAGACCACGATGATGTACGCCGTATCGCGCCACCTGCCCGAGTTCCGCGCCTTTTTTACCCCCTATTACTGCGACGGTTATCTCAAGCCCATCCATCGCACCGGGATCCTGGACTGGACGGTGATGGGCGGCAAGTTCCTGCGCCAGACGCTCGGGTTCCTCAACGAGCGGGGTGTCAGCATCGACTACGAGGGCCGCCGGGGATCTTACGATCTCGTCGTCACCTGCAGCGACCTCATCGTCCCGAAGAACGTGCGCGGGGCCCGGCTCGTCCTCGTGCAGGAAGGGATGACCGATCCCGAGTCGATCCTCTATCATCTGGTCAAGATACTGCCCCTGCCGCGCTGGCTGGCCTCCACCGCGACCACCGGGCTCTCCGATGCCTACGACCTCTTCTGCGTGGCCTCCGAGGGTTACCGCGACCTGTTCGTAAAAAAGGGGGTGCGCCGGGAAAAGACGCGCGTCACAGGGATCCCGAACTTCGACGATTGCCGGAGTTTCGTGGACAACGATTTCCCGCACCGGGACTATGTCCTGGCCGCGACCTCGGACCGGCGCGAGGTGTACCGGTACGAGAACCGTCGCCGCTTCATCGACAAGGTCAACCGCCTCGCCCGGGGTCGCCCGATCGTCTTCAAGTTCCACCCCAACGAGAACCACGACCGGGCGCGCCGCGAGGTCGAGCGCTATTCGCCCGGGGCCCTGATGTTCAAGGACGGCAACACCGACCACATGATCGCGAACTGCACGACCTTGGTGACGGGTTTCTCCTCGGTCGTGTACGTGGCGCTGGCGCTCGGCAAGGAGGTGCATGCCGGGGTGCCGACCGAGGAGCTCAGGCGCCTCCTGCCGCTCCAGAACGGCGGGCGCTCCGCGGCCAACATCGCGGTAGAGTGCCTGAGCCTATTCGCGTGACCCGTCAGTCATGGCGTCTGGACCGCGTATGATCACCAGCCGCCGGAAGCCGACTGCGCGATCGCGGCCGTGCGGACAGTGACCGATCATGGGGCACTTGATGGTAGCGAGCGAGGCGCTTCAATACACTACGCCGACCCCAGCAGTTGTTATTGCGACTCTAGCACTACGCCAGCTTTCTCAGCGGTCTCGGTTTGCCTACCGCGTAACCTTGCGCGTAGTTCACGCCGATTACCTTGAGCCGCGCCAAGATCCTTTCGTCCTCGACGGACTCTGCGATCGTTTCGAGACCCATCACATGACCGATCCTATGGATCGCTTCGACCATCGCATGATCGATGGGGTCCCTCACCATGTCTTTCACGAAACCGCCGTCGATCTTCAAGAAGTCTACGGGAAGCGTCTTCAGATAGGCGAACGAAGACAGGCCGCTGCCAAAATCGTCGAGGGCGAAGCGGCACCCGCGCGGCTTGAGGGCCGAGAAAAAGCGCTTGGCCAAGCTGAGATTGCTGATCGCGGCCGTCTCGGTGATCTCGAAGCAGATCCGTTCCAGAACGACCGCACAGACCTCTATCTGCTGCTCGACGAACTCCAGGAACTGCCGGTCGCTCAGGGACTGGCCAGACAGGTTGATGGCGACAGAGCCCGATGGCATGACGGTATCCGGGTCACGCAATGCCGCGAAAACGCTGCGGATGACCCAACGGTCGATGGCCTGCATCTGGTTGTAACGTTCCGCGGCCGGGATAAACGCGGAGGGCGGGACTAGATCGCCGTCACGGTTCAAAAGACGCAGCAGCACCTCGCCGTGCGCTCGGCCAGTCTCTCCGAGCGGGATGATCGGCTGGTAGAACAGCGTGAATCGGCTCTCGGCCAATGCCTCTTGGATGCGCGGCACCCATTGCATCTCCCCGTGACGCTGAGCCAGCTCGTGGTCATCGGGCTCGTATAGGTGCACGCGGTTGCGGCCTTGCTCTTTGGCGGCATAGCACGCATTATCCGCCGCCCTGAAGACGGTGGCCACGGTATCGACTCCCGGACCAATAGGCACGAGCCCGATGCTCGCGCCTATCGTGAAGCCTCGGTCCTGCCACACGAAGCGGAGATCCTGCAGCGCCTGGCGCATCTGATGGGCGATCCGCAGCGCCTGCCCCTGTTGGCAGTGCTCCAGCAGTACCCCGAATTCGTCGCCGCCGAGGCGCGCGAGCGTATCGCGTTTGCGCACCTGGGACACGAGCACGGCGCCTACCTGCCGTAACAGCTCGTCCCCTGCGACATGCCCGCAGGTATCGTTGACGACCTTGAACTGGTCGAGGTCCAGATAAACGACGGCGTGCCACTCCTCCGGCAGTGTCGTGGCGAGGATACGCTCCAGCCGACGCTCGAACTCCCGGCGATTGACGAGCCCGGTCAGCGCATCGTGGGAAGCCTGGTAGCTCAATTGACGCGCCGCTCGGCGCGCCTCGGTAACATCACGAAAGATCAATACGCATCCTATCGTGGCGCCCGCGTGGTCGTGGATTGGGGCGGCCGAATAGTCTATCGAGATCTCCTGCCCGGCACGGGAGATCAACAGCGTACTGCTCGAAAGGCCAACGATCTTGTCTTCCCGTAAGCACCGTTCCACGGGGTCATCCACTGGGTCATGGGTGTTCTCATCCACGATACTGAGCACGTGGCGGAGCAGCCGGCCTTCGGCCTCGACCTGCGGCCAACCCGTCAATTGCTCGGCGCTTTGATTCAGGTAATCGACGCGACCGGCAACATCCGTGGTGATAACGGCATCTCCGATGGACGCCAGAGTGACTTGGATCCGTTCTTTCTCATCGAACAGCGTGTTCTCGGCACGCTGACGTTCGGCGATCTCCCTTTGCAGCACGGAGACCGTGCGGGCAAGCTCAAAGGTCCGCTCCCGCACGCGGCTCTCGAGCTGCCGGTGGGTGTTCGCAACCTGCCCCGCCATGCGGTCAAAGGCCCGGCTTAGACCGGCGACCTCGTCTGTCCCCCGCAGATCGGCGCGCGCCCCTAAGTTTCCTGCGGCGAATTCCTGTGTAGCATGCAACAACGCGTTAAGCCTGCGCGTCAGAACGATATGAATCAGGACCCCGAGCACCATGGCCAGGCCGATAAGCACAGCGACCATCTCCAGGCGATGCTTCTCGACCGTGCGCCGGGCGTGGGCGAGCTGGCGCAACAGGTCTCTTTGCACCATCAAGACACCTATCCGCGTCGGTCCATCCGCGTCGGCGCGGGCATCCAGCCTGACCGGGTATATTCCCAATACGTAGCGGCCACCGGCGACGAGGAACAGCTCACCGGATAATTGCGCTCGTACCCGTTCGATTATCGCCTGCAACGGCTCGTCTGTCCAGCGCGGCCATTGCGCCCGGGTCACCTCCGCCAGCGATCGGCCGACCCATTCGCCCTTCGTTGCGCCCAGCACGATGTCGGTATCATCAGCCAGTATCGCACTCTGCGACTCCGAAGCCCTGCCGAGGAGCGCCATCTCTTGTGCAACGCGCTCGTGGTCACCCGTGGCGAGCGCATAGCGGAACTGCTTCTGGAGCAGTGCCATGCGGCTTATCATCTGCGAAACCCCTTCCCCCCGGACCACGGCCTCCGCGGCACCCCATTCCTTCTGCACCGAGTAGGCCGCGAGGACCGCCGTGAATACGACGATGAGGAGAGGGATCCCATAGCGTAAGGAGACTCGAAACATCCTTGGTGTCCAGGCCTCAGCTTGGTGGGTTACGGCGCGCACAGCACGCCGAACCCACCCTACTTCCAAAGCGTTCGGCTTATGCACCAACCTATTGCCTATGATCGTCGTCTATAAGCTACTCCGATCCCATGTTTTCCTTATATAATTCCGTCCGGCGGACACCGTGGCCACCCGCCTATCACGGTTTCAAGCACTCGTCTCCATGACAAGTGCTGATTCCGGAGCAATCATAAGGAGCTCCACGAGTGGGCCGGTTAAAGAAAAAAGTGAACCTGAACGGAAGCGTGCACCTTCGGGCGATCCAACTGCTATGCGGTTGGTCGGCTTTGGTGGAACACTCCCTGTCGGTTTCCGGGGAGCAATATAGATTGATCTCCACCGACGTCCTGCGGATTATAACCTCCTCTGGGGTCGACCTCGGACAAATGGTAGGATCGTCGAGAAAATGCGTGTCAGAGACGATGCCTTGGAATTGTAGATTCCTATCAATAACCTTGCTGTCGAGATTCTTGACCTCAGTAAAATCACTTGGCGCTATTGCTTTTTTTTCGGCAGTCAGGGTCACGGACTCGTCTGGCAGGCTAATGAATCTTACCCTTCCGTCTGCGCACAATATTTCTACCCGATCGGGCTTTGCAACAACCTCACTTAACGGCAGGGAAGGTTGTGCAACAACTTCGCTTAACGGCAGGGAAACAAGAGAAGGGTTCGGGACCGGGGTAGGGTCCGGCACTTCCTCGTCCTCCCGACCACATTCAAGGCTGTGAAATATACATCGCCCCTTTACCACTATATAGTGCGCCTCGGCCTTGACCACCCCTAGCATCGCGATCAGGCCCATCATCATGACTGTCATTACTCTTTTAACTGTCTTGGACATAACTACCTCCGTTTGCGCGACATTGACATAGCACGACTCGTGCTTCGTTATCAGCGCCCACGTGTCCTAACAGACAGTGCTTCCTCCTTAATCGGTTGTTGAGGATGTTCTCCGCACCTCTCTCTTTTTCCGCGGCCGTTCCCAGCCGGCACGCAGTCAGTAGCCCCCGGCCTTGGCCTGATCCCACCGGGTATCCCATCTCCGCCAGGTCCGCATCGCCCAACCCTCGCCTTGCGTTCGCGAGCCGCCGCTCGATGAAACGGAAGCTAAATGGCTCCACAACCCTACGTGGAGCGCCTTTATTGCCGAGACGGCCTCGCCGGGTCTCAGCACCAGTTTCACCAGCACTCCCCTCTACACACAGGACCCCTAATCCCTACGGGAACGCCAGCGTGATCCTTGCAAAGACGGCTCGGGTCGGCTGGATCGTCGGGTTGTCGAAATCGACCTCGAAGAAATTGAGCTCCTCGTCGAACAGATTCGCCGCTCCAATCGAGATGAAACCATACCGCTTCGGTAGACGGTACGAGATCGCCGCATCGACGGTCCAGAACTCATCGCTAGCGGAACGACTAGGAAGGGTGGGGTCAAGGAAGTCCTCGAACATGCCATCCTGTTCCCAGTACGTGGCCGTAAGCGCGGCGCTGAGGCCAGACGGGTGGAAGAACTTGATTCCCAGGGGTATACGTTGGGTGTCCAGATCCGTGGGTCCTACGAGCTCCCGTTCGAAGCGCTCGAAGATGTACTGCGCGCTGAGTGCCAGCCATCGATGTGGTGTCCAGAACACGTATGCACGGCCCAGATACTCGTTCCAGTCCCCGTCCCGGATCACCGGATTGAAGGGATCCTCCACGTCCAGGAGGTTTGGAACCGTCAGATCCCGCTTGGAAAATTCCACACCTCCGAACAGGCTGCTCGTAAGCGTCTGATCGATCGCCCCCCCATAACGCCAGGCCTCGGTCAGGTCGAAGTCATCGAAGAACTGGTTGAACCCAGCCACCTGGGTGGGCTCGAGCGTCTGGTCGGTGATCAGCGTTCTCTTGAGGACCCTGAACGCTGCCACCCGAAGGGTGGTCCCCGCGAAGGGACTCCAGGTGATCCCGAATTTTGGGTTGATCGGGTTCTTATCGATATCCTCGTCGCCGCTCAGGGAGTCGAAGCTGAGCCCCAGCATGGCGGTCACGTCCTTTGGAAGGTTCACGTAGGCGTAGGCGTATGCGTTGAAGTGTTCGAGATCCGTGTCGGTCACCGACTGGATCTCGATCGGGTCGGATCCGGGAAACCCGAACGTAATGTCCAACTCGCTGTCGACACCGACGTATCCGGCCCCGGTCTGCAGATTTAGGTACCGCGATCGAAACAGGTGCTGGAGCTCGACGCTAAAAGCAGTTTCCGGAATCTTGACGTCGATGAAGTCCCCAGACTCAGGAAAGTCATCGGTCCTAAGACGATCATCTTCATCTTTATAAATAAATGAGCCAAGGAAAACGGAATCCGGCGAAAAGGCGTGCCGTCCGCCCAGGCGGATGGAGCTACTCTCCATTTCGTCTGTCAGGCCAGGGAACATGTCTTCCGCGAAGAATCGCTGTTGAATATCACCGTGTTCGGAGTCTCTGTATCGATACTCAGCTTGAATGCTGGTCTTGGGAGAGATTTCCCGCTGTACAAGGACATTCGCGATTTCATCCCGCTGGTCGGCGTTTTCTCGAAACCCGTCGGTGCTAAAGTGGAATCCACCGACGCTGAAGGATGTCTTTTGGTAGATGCCCGAGACGACCCCTTCTCCACTATAGGTGCTATTCTCCCCGACCAGGCCGCTCGTCTGTAATGTGAGCCCATTTCTATTGAAAAGGGGGTTAAACTCATTGAAGGACAGCGCCCCTGGACCTCCGCCGCTGATGAGGAACAGGTTGCTCTCGGCCAGGCGGGGCTGAATGGGCGTCGTGTTGAGAGGCTGAAGCAACTGCGACTGGAGCAGCTCGCTGACCCTCGCGATCTCGTGTCGCGGTAAGGCAGAATAGGAATCGGCCAGAAACCGGTGGGCAGAATAGTTGGTCGGATCGGTGTTGACGGACTTCCAGCCCTCGACCAAGGCCAATTGCTGGAAACCCAGATCGGTGTAGACGCGGGCCAGGCTCGCGCTGCGCGCCGCCAGGTCCGAATCGAGCGACAGACGTGACCGGTAGACTACACGGTTGTCGTTCAATTCAATGGCTTTTTGCATGTCCTGCAAGGCCTCGACCGGCCGGTTCGTCGTCTGTTTCGCGATGGCATCGTAGAACCATGGGGTGGGATCCTTGGGGTCTAGTCCCTCAGCAATAATATACTGGTGCTCATCCAACGGTATGCGTTTCTCTTCATAGTAGGCCTTGCCCAGATAGCTCCGGACGATGGAGCTATTCGGATCCAAGCTCGCGGCAACCTCGATCTCGCGTCGTCCCGCATCCAGATCGCCCTCCCGGATCTTGGCCAGCCCCAGACCGAGCCTCGGGAGGGGATCCGCTTGGTCAAACGCGATCGCTTTGTCAAAGGCCTCCTTGGCCTGGGTCGTCTTGACCTCGGTCAGGTAGGCGAAACCCAGCACCGTCTGTGTCCGCGAGAGATCCGGCTCCAGAACCACCGCCTTCTGTGCCGCTTTGAGGGCTTGCTCCAGACGACCGAATGACGACCAGAGCTCTGCCAACCGTGCCCACGCCAGGGCATTTTTTGGCTCCAGCTGCACCGCTTTTTCCAGACTCGCACGCGCGGCTTCGAGGTCGAACCTGGCCTGCTGGGCATAGGACAGGGCGATCAATGCGGTGGCGGAGCCGGGAGCCGCCTCGACGGCGTGCTGTGCGGCGTTGAGCGCTTGGTCTTTTTCATTCTGCGCCATAGCGATGATCGATTGCAGCGCCAAGGCATTGCCGTCGTTCGGGGCCAACGATAGCGCCCGCTTGATATCTGCATCGGCCTCATCCACCCGGCCCACGGCCAAAAGAAGCGAAGCGCGATAGACGAAAAAGCGCGGGTCGCGGACCGTGTCGGGAACGGTCGCGATGCCCTCGAACGCCTGCCGCCGGTCCCCTCGCAGGTAGAGCTCCATGGATCGTCGAACCATCCCTTGCCAGCCCGGGCCGGGCGGAAACTCATCAGGGCGAAGATAGAGTACGGGTGGATAATAAAGCGCCCACTGGACGGCATCCCGCGGGCGGACCACGATGTGGGACACAGGTGCTTTTCCGGCTTCCGCAGTGGCGGCCTGACCTGAGGCAACCATGAGCCGCCCCTGATCGTTTGAAATCAGCACGCGGCCTTCTAAAACGATGAGCAGCGAACGATCATCGTCCGCTTGGACATAAAACTCCGTGCCGTCGATATCCCCTTTGAGGTGGGGTGTGGTAACCTTGAGCAGCCACGGTTGGCGGCTGAAAGATTGCAGTGCGCCGCTCACCAGGTCGAGCCAGGACCGCTCGTCGGTCTTGCCGCTGATATTCACCAGGCGTATGCTGGTATTTTGGTCGATGCGCAACACGGCGTTGTTGATCAACTGGATGGCAACGCGACTGCGGTCTCCCACACGGATCGCGTCGCCTTCGCATAGGAGTTGATCCAGTTCAGCAGTGCGCCAATATACTCCTCCCCTTTGAACATCGGCCTCGCCGTCGATGCTCGCGAACCTTCCCGCCGGTTCCTGACAGAGGTCCTGTGCGTGGACACCGGAGGTGAGCACCCAGCAAGCGGCGGCAAACAAGGCGGGACAGCCAAAGCACCGCAACCGCATGTGTTTGCCTCGAGAAGATCGAGCCCAAAGGCCTAGCCCGCTCTAATAATGGACCAGATCCCGGTGGATTGATAGGTCACTTGTCCCCCCGAAACGAGGCGGCGGTCGTACCGAACCGCGACCTCGCCACCCTGCCAGGCGGTAACTCGGCCCGATACGCCAGAGACGCTCTGCTCGATCAGGGCTCCGGACTTGTCTGCCCACAAGGCCTCCACCGAGATCCGCTCGATCGCCATGTCAGCGACATCCATTGCAGGTGCCCCCGCGCCTGAAACGCCCCTGCCGCAGGAAATAGATCACCTGATCGGCCACCTCCCGCGAAAACAGGCTTCCGAAATGGGAGACCGGCAGGATGATCCGATCGGCCGCGGCGCACAGCTCAGTCTCCGCTGCGGCCACGGTGCCGTCATGGGGACGGTCGAGCCGCGCGAGGAAGCGGCCGAGGCCGATACCCCGGCTGCCGGCGATGACGCCCAGCGCCCGCTGGTCAGGCCAGGCCGGTGCATCTCCGAGGAGCCCCTGCTCGACGCTCTGGCCCAAGAGGCGCCGGCCGAGTGGGTTGTTTGCAAGCGCGCGGGCGGCGCGGCTGCCCTGGTGGGGCGTCGCGAGGGTCACCACACGGCCCGGCGGATGGCCGCCCGGCGGGAGGTCCGCATGGCCGCGAAGGAAGTGCCGCAGGACCAGACCACCGAGGCTGTGCGCGACGTAGTGAACGACCGGCGCCTCGATGCCGGCCACGAAATCGCCGAGGAGCCGCGCGGCAACGGCCGGGCTCACGCGCACGCTCGGATACGAGAACTGACGAGTTGAGAAGCCCGCAACCGCGAGCTGGCGGCGCAGGAGCGCCATCTCCCAGCCGCTCATAAAGAGCCCGTGGATCAGGACCACGGCCTCTTCGGCCTCACCAAAGGGGATCCAGTGCCTCCGGGCCCGTAGCTCAACCAAAAAAAATCTCGGGAGCAGGCTCAGAGATGGCCAAATATCCCTGGCGAGGTCAGAAAGGGATCGGCCCTATGGATGCCCGCGTGCGCGGGCATGCCGAGATCTTCGATAAGCTCACGCGTCGTTGGCGCCGCGGATGACGGTGCCGCGTCCCGCGGCGAAATCCAGCAGGCGCTCGATGGGGCGCCGCGCGCGCCGCCCGGTCTCGGGATCCACGCGCACCTCGTTGGCGCCGGAGCGCAGGCTCGCCGCCACCTTCCTGAGCCCGTTCATTGCCATCCACGGACAGTGGCCGCAGCTCCGGCAAGTCGCCCCGTCTCCCGATGTCGGGGCCTCGATGAGGGTCTTGCCGGGCGCCGCCTGCTGCATCTTGTAGAAGATCCCGCGGTCGGTCGCGACGATGAGCTTCTCGACCGGGAGATCGCGCGCGGCCTTGATCAAGGCCGTGGTCGAGCCCACCACATCGGCCTGGGCTACGACCCCGGCCGGTGCTTCGGGATGCACCAGCACCTTGGCGTCGGGATGCGCCCGGCGCAGCGCATCGAGCTCGCGCGCCTTGAACTCTTCGTGGACGATACAGGCGCCGTCCCAGAGCATCATGTCCGCCCCGGTCCTCTCCCGTACATAGGCGCCCAGGTACTTGTCGGGGGCCCACAGGATCTTCTCTCCGCGGTCCCTAAGGTAGGCCACGACTTCTAGCGCGCTCGACGACGTCACGACCCAGTCCGATCGCGCCTTGACCGCCGCGCTGGTGTTGGCGTAGACCACCACGGTGCGGTCGGGGTGGGCATCGCAGAAGGCCGCGAACGCCAGCGGCGGACACCCGAGGTCCAGCGAGCACTCGGCTTCCAGGTCCGGCATCAGGACGCGCTTCTCGGGGTTCAATATCTTCGCGGTCTCGCCCATGAACCGGACCCCCGCGACCAGGAGCGTCGAGGCCGGATGCTCGTGTCCGAAGCGCGCCATGTCCAGCGAGTCGGAGACATGGCCGCCGGTATCGTCGCAGAGCCGCTGGACCTCCGGATCGGTGTAGTAGTGCGCAACCATGACGGCGTCCCGGGCGCGGAGCAGGTCCTTGATCTCGGCCCGGAGCGCATCGCGCTCATCGTCGGAGAGTCGTTCGACGATGGTCGGAGGGACCACCGGAAGGGGATTGGATCGGAGGGCTAGCATGTGCGAACCTCGACAGCTACTACGACAGTTTGATCAGCGAAAGAGCTCCACCGTGCCGGGGCTGCGGGCCCGGTACAGGCGGGCGGGCCGGCGCCGGGCGCCCGACTGCCATTCGGCCGACGCCTCGATGCAGCCCGTGGCCTGGATGTGCTTGCGGAAGTTGCGCTTATCCAGCGTCCTGCCGAGCACCATCTCGTAGACCGACTGGAGCTCGGTCAGGGTAAACTTCTCCGGCATGAGCCGCAACGCGATGGACGAGTAGCCGAGCTTGGCGGAAAGGCGGGTGTGGGCCAGGCGCAGGATCGCGCCGTGGTCGAAGGCGAGCGCCGGCGGGTCCTGGACCGGAAACCATCCAACCGCCTCGGCGTCGGACGCCGCCCTGGGCACGGCCGCCTCATAAGCTACGAGACCGAAGTACACGACCGAGATGACCCGTTCGCGCGGATCACGCCCCGGCGTGCCCACCGTGCACAGTTGCTCGATGTACATGCCGATGAGCCCGGTCTCTTCGGCGAGCTCGCGGCGGGCGCAGGCTTCGATGTCCTCGTCGATGTCGATGAAGCCGCCCGGCAGGGCCCAGTGCCCGCGATAAGGGTCCTGCGCGCGCCGAATGAGCAGCACCAGCAGGCGCTCGTCCTCGATCGTGAATAGCACCACGTCGGTCGTCACCGCGGGGTGTGGATAGTGGTAAGTGAACGGCATGCTCGGGCCCCGCAACAGGGCGAGCACTATAGTGTATTGGCTACACTCTTACAAGGAACCCTACAAGGGGCCGGGGCCCAATAACGGTCTGCGGATGGCGATGGAGAGCTCGCGAAGCTGCGGATCCGGCACCGGCGAGGGCGCGGACGTGAGCGGGCAGGCCGCGGACTGGGTCTTGGGGAAGGCGATCACATCGCGGATCGAAGAGGCGCCGGCCATCAGCATGACCAGGCGATCGAGGCCGAAGGCGATCCCGCCGTGCGGCGGACAACCGTAACGGAGCGCGTCGAGGAGAAAGCCGAATTTTTCCCGGCCCTCGTCCTCTTCGATGCCGAGGAGTCGGAATACGGCCTCCTGCATCTCGCGGCGATGGATACGCACCGAGCCGCCGCCGACCTCGGTGCCGTTCAGGACCAGGTCATAGGCGCGCGACAGACAGCCGCCGGGATCCGCCACGAGCTCGGCCGGATCGGTGGTCTTCGGGGCGGTGAAGGGGTGGTGCAGGGCGAGAAACCGCTGTTCTTCTTTGCTCCACTCGAACATCGGGAAATCCACGACCCAGAGCGGATGCCAACCGTCCCGCGCAAGCCCGAGATCGGCCCCGAGCTTGAGCCGCAAGGCCCCGAGGGCGTCGTTGACCACGTGCGCATCGTCGGCCCCGAAGAAGATCAGGTCCCCGGTCTGTGCCCCGGTGCGCGCGAGGATGCCGTCGATGGCGGCGTCCGGCAGGAACTTCAGTATCGGCGATTGAAGACCGTCGCGCCCCTGTGCCCGATCGTTGACCTTTATGTGGGCGAGTCCTTTGGCCCCATGGCCGGCGACGAAGGTCGCGTAGTCGTCGAGGGCCTTGCGCGACAACGTCGCGGCCCCCGGTACGCTAAGCGCCGCGACACGAGCGCCCGGCCGGTTCGCGGGCCCGGAGAACACGGCGAGCTCGACCGATTTGACCAGGTCGGCGCAATCCACGAGCTCGAGTGGGACCCTGAGGTCGGGCCGATCGGTGCCAAAACGCCGCACGCACTCGGGGAAGCTCATGCGCGGGATGGGGTCGGTCAGCATGTCCCCGAGCACCTCCTGGAAAAGCCCGCGAACCATGTCCTCCATGATGGCGAGGATCCCGCCCTCGTCGAGAAACGTGGTCTCGATGTCGAGCTGGGTGAATTCGGGCTGGCGGTCCGCGCGCAGGTCTTCGTCGCGAAAGCAGCGCACGATCTGGTAGTAGCGGTCCAGGCCCGACATCATGAGGAGCTGCTTGAAGAGCTGGGGGGACTGCGGCAGGGCGAAGAACTGCCCCGGATGGGTGCGGCTGGGTACCAGGTAATCGCGAGCGCCCTCCGGGGTCGCGCGCGTCAGCATCGGGGTCTCGATCTCGACGAAGCCGGCGTCGTCCAGATAGCGGCGCAGCACCCGGCAGACACGGGCGCGCAGCCTGAGGTTATCCTGCATCTGGGGCCGACGCAGATCGATGTAGCGATAGCGCAAGCGTGTTTCTTCCTGGACATTGTCGTCGTCCACCTGGAAGGGGGGTGTGTCGGCGGTATTGAGGATCTCGATCTCATCACCAACGACCTCGACCTCACCACTCGGAAGCCCCGGATTCTCGGTGCCGGGCGGGCGGCGGCGTACCCGGCCCCGCACCCGCAGCACGTACTCCCCACGCGCGCGCTCGGCCACCGCCAAGCTCTCCGGTGACTCGGGATCGAAGACCACCTGGCAGAGGCCGGTCCGATCACGCAGATCGATGAACAGGATCCCCCCGTGGTCGCGGCGCCGGTGGACCCAGCCACACAGGGTGACCCCCTGTTCGAGGCAAGCGAGGTCGATCTGCCCGCAATAGTGGGTGCGCATGAGGAGGCCCGAGAGACGGCGGAGGGAACGAATGGTACGGAGTCGATGCGGGCCGCGCAACGTCGCACGGGGCGGTATGCGACGGCGCAGCGTGCCGGGTTCCAGGGACCGTCACTCGCTCGCGGTGCTGGGCTGCTCCGGCTTCTTGGACTCTGCCGCCGGTGCACCGCCGTCGGTGGGCTTCTTGGACTCTGCCGCCGGCGCGCCGCCGTCGGTGGGTTTCTTGGTGCCGCCCTCGCTCTGTTCGGCCGTGGGCTTGGTCTTGGGCTTGTCCTTGAAATCGGTGGCATACCAGCCCGAGCCCTTGAGTCGGAATCCCGCCGCCGAGACCAGCCGCCTCAGGTCCATCTTGGCGCACGCCGGGCAGTCGGTCAGGGCCGGATCGCCGAGTTGCTGGATGGCCTCCATCCGGTGGCCGCAACTCGGGCACTCATATTCGTAGATCGGCATAGCGAAGCCCTCAGTTCCAGGATGCGCTCACCATAGGGTACGTCCCGTAAAAATCAAGGGTGGGCGGACGCACCGGGGTGCGCGCTTTGTTCCTGGCAGGCTATCAGCTATCATCGCGCCGCCGCGATCCAGGGGCCGTTAGCTCAGCCGGTAGAGCAGCGGACTTTTAATCCGTTGGTCGCAGGTTCGACTCCTGCACGGCCCACCATCAAATACAATGGCTTGCGCGTCGTCGGCAAGCTCAATCTCGTCGAACTCTACCGTTTTACTACCACTCGGGCGGAAAACCAGCGCCCCGAGCCGATCGGCGACCTCGCCCCCGCCCCCGGGCATGAGGTGCCCGTAAACCTCCATCGTCACGTTGATGCTCGAATGCCCCATGAGCGCCTGGATCCGCTTCGGGTGCTCGCCGTTCGCAATCAAGAGGCTCGCGTAGGTGTGGCGGAGATCATGAAACCGGATCTTGCGTAGGCCGGCACGCCGGAGCGCTGGATAAAAGCCACGGTGCAACAGATTGGCGTGATTCTCGGGATTACCAGCGCCGCTCGGGAACACGAGATCGTGGGCCCCCGGCGGACACTGCAGCCGCCAGCGTCGAAGCTCGGCCACCAACTCGCCCGGCAGATCTACCCGGCTGGTCTTGGTTTACACCGGTCCGTTCAGATTTAGCGAGCCGGTCTAGGTGCTCTACTAGGCGGGACCTCTTGCTATCAGCTTTATCGATCAGCGCGATGAGGGCCTCGGCAAAGTCACAAAGGTGCCCGTTGACATCCGTGATCGTGCCATCGGATACCAACTCCAGCAGCTTCCGACAAGAGAAGAGCGGAAATCCGAGCTCCTCTGCTTCGGTGGCGAGGTCATCCCACGTTGGATCGGTGTGATCCCATGCGCTGCTCGGCGTCGTGCCGGTCGTCTTGCTCATGATTGCACCTCCTTCGCGTTCGGGGTGTGCTCGTGGTCCCATGCGCCAGCTCTGTCGAGATCGTCGTAAAGCTGGGCCACCTCTTTGATCGTCTCATCAAAACAGTAGGCGGCTGGCTGGAGTTCTTTGGGCACGAGATTGCAGTTGCCCAGCACGTCGCTGAGAACCTGCAGTCGGCACAATAACGACATGAACCGGTTTTTTAGAGCGTCGAAGCTATCGCGCCGGCTTTCGGTTTTCTTTGCCATGGTGGCACCTCCTCTACAGGATTGACGCCCATCCAATGATGGGTGCCGGGTGCCTGAAAACCGCAGTAAGACGGCGGGCGTATTTCCCCCGAGGGGGTCTTGTATTAGCCACGCACCCGGCGGATCTGCTCGGTGCGGATGCGGCGCTGTGCGATATTCACACGCTCTATCGGTGTCATGACCGGTTGATCGAGCACAAGCGCGCGGTGTTTGATCACTTGACGGATCGGTGGCGGGACCTCTTCAACGTCTCCTTCGACGTGCTGCTCTATGATCTGACCAGCACCTATTTCGAGTGCGATCCGCCACCGGCGGATGACGCCAAACGCCGGTTTGGCCACTCGCGCGATAAGCGGCCCGACTGTGTGCAGGTGGTCATTGCCTTGGTGGTGACACCGGAGGGGGTGCCGCTGGACTATGAGGTCTTGGCGGGCTATACCGCGGACAATACCACTTTGCGCGACTTCCTCGCACGCATCGAGCGGCAGTACGGCCGGGCGCGGCGGATCTGGGCGATGGATAGAGGGATCCCGACCGAGGCGGTGCTCCAGGAGATGCGCGAGAGCGATCCCCCGGTGCATTACCTCGTGGGCACGCCAAAGGGGCGGCTGACCCAGCTCGAGAAAGCGTTGCTGGCGCAGTCGTGGCAGGAAGCACGCCCCGGGGGGGACGTGAAGCTCCTGCCCCGGGACGGGGAACTCTATGTCTACGCGCAGAGCCGAGATCGGGTGGCGAAGGAACGGGCCATTCGGCGGCGGAGGCTCAAGCGATTGTGGGCGCGTCTCAAGCAGCTCTCGCTGATGACCCTCACACGCGAGGCGCTCTTAATGAAGCTCGGCGCCGCGCGCCAAAAGGCCCCGTCCGCCTGGCGTCTGGTCGCAGTCAAGCTCGCCGAAAAAGAGGGCACGTTCCGCTATCGGCTGCGTCGTGACAAACTCCGCCAGGCTCGTCGGCGCGAGGGTCGCTATCTGCTGCGCACCAATCTCACGGAAACCGATCCCGCGAAGCTGTGGCACTTCTATTTGCAGCTCGTCGCGGTGGAAGAGGCCTTCAAGAACCTCAAGGGGGATTTGGCCATCCGTCCCATCTTCCATCAACTCGATAGCCGCATCGAGGCACATATCTTCATCGCCTTCCTCGCTTATTGCCTGCACGTCACGCTGAATCGGCGATTGCACCCCCTGGCGCCGGGGTTGACCCCGCGCAGTGTGATCGAGAAGTTTGCCGCCGTGCAGATGCTCGCTGTGCACATTCCGACCACCGACGGTCGGGAGCTCGTCCTCACCCGTTACACCCAGCCTGAGCCCGAGCTGACGCTGCTATTGGACAAACTCGCGCTGGAGCTCCCCGCCCAACCGCCACCGAAGATCACCGCCAGCCCAGTTCTCAGCCACCGCCCTGTAGTGCAGACCTAGGAAGGGCCCTATGAGTGATATCAATCACTTAGGACCTCGGTACCCCCCGAATCGGCTAAGTCGGG
>JBQTJM010000202.1:0-4887 GCA_052387115.1 Gammaproteobacteria bacterium
TGGCCTCATCGATGTCCTGTTTGTCGAAGAAAAGGTAGATCGGTCTCAGCGCCTCGCGATACAGGTAGTTCCGGTGGTAATGCATTTCCGATTCGCCTTTGATGCGGCGATAGATCTCGCGGACCAGATCGGCGTCGGGGACATTGGTCAAATCGGTCATTTTGGGTTCCTTGGTTCGCCTTTTCGCTATCTCATGTTCACCCGGACCGGTCTCGCATCGAGCTGGTCGAGCAGAAACATCAAGACCTCCTGCCCGCTCCCGGCCCTGCCCCAGAAGCCGTAATGCGGAAGCGCGCCACCGTACCAGCCGCCTGGGAAGCGTCTATCGATCGCCGCGACCAGATCGCCGCTTCCGAAGAAGTTGACTTCGTCAGGGCAGAGCACCACGAGGTTTTTGAAACCAGGGCCCCCGAGCGTCGGGTCGAGCCGGTCCGTGACCGTGGCCGTGTACGTGGCCGTGTGGTCGTGCGGCAGCCGCACGAGCGTGAGCCGACCCCGACCCTTTGCGAGCGTCTCGGCGCGCCGCACCGCCTCTTCGCCGGCGCGCTCTTCTTCGGGGCTGATGCCCTGGGCAGCGCGGTCCGCCGCGCGCACCCGTACGATCTCTTCGGGTGTCGCCCCGACCCCCAGCATCTCCGCGATGTGCCCGCGGTCGTTCGCCGCAACGAGCGTGAACCAGCGCGTCCAACGTCCCGCCGGCAGGCCGAGCAGCGCAAAGATCTGCTGCAGCGACGTCGGTTTATCGGAACCCGCCTGCTCTCCGTGGTGATCGACGATCACGACACGCCCAGGGTCGAGGCCAAGGTCGTCCTGAAGTTCCACGAGCACCGGCGTCAAGCTCGCGCTGAGCGCATGTTCGATCTCCTGGCGATAGGCCGAGGCTCGGGCACCCCATCGGAGGTGCTTGTCATGGAAACGCCCAGGCGCGGTCTCTTCCAGGAGTGCGCGGATAGTCTGCATCTCAAGATCGTTGCCACCGAGGAAAAACACGAGATTGGCGAGATCGAGTGTTTTCATTTCAGCCATCACATTCGCGAATTAAGCTTCATGCGTCGCTACGCGATCCACGGGCGCGGCTCCGCCCTTTGTCGGCGAGCCCTCGGAGGCGGCGCGCGAGCAGCGACGAGAACCTGGTAACAGCTAGGATCAGCAGGATAGATTCGAGCAGTGCGAGCCAGAAAAGCCACGGAGCCACGACGGTCACGGTGTTTTTGGGCGCCGTCGACCACGAGGATATTCATGCCGAGCAAGCCCGCGGCCAGGGCGAAGACCAGCCCGAGCGTCGCGACCACGGTGAGGCGGGTCGTGGTGTGCGCCAAATCCAGGCTTGTCTGGGCCGCAAGATAGTCGTGGGTATGGTGGATCTCCTCTTGGATCTCCCCGTAGAGGCCGTTCACGTCCATGTGCTCTCGCGCGAGGGCGTACATCCACCGCCCACACCACCGCCTTGTCCTTGACCCGATCGGCCACCTCTTACCGCCGAACCTCGTTGACTTTCTGTGCACGATAGCTACGCTTCTTCATGGCGAGAATACCTCCTGCGTTATGGGTTGCTGGCTGCGATTGCCAGCCCATATTCTGAGGGTTCTCGCCTCTTTCTTATAGCTGACTACCTGGCGCCGACCGGCGATCTTCGGCGCACTTCACGCCACAGATGCTTACGCCGCCGGAATGAGGGGCTATCCTTTGGAGACGAAAGGGATTTCCGGGGATGCTGCCAGGGAGGGCTCAGTCGTTAAGGCTGTTGAAACTGGTAGGGGCGGCCCCCCGTGGCCGCCCCATCCCCCGCGGCCGGGAGGGCCGAGCCTTTCGAGGCTGTTGAAAAGGTAGGGGCGGTTTTCGATCCGCCCCTGGGATATTGCCACAGCAGGCGGGGAAGGTGAGGCGTTGCGCGCCTCGAATCGGTGGGTTACGGCGCAAACGGCGCGCCTAACCCACCCTGTCCGCCTTACGCGCGATGTGCGCCCTAGCGCAGCGCCTCGGCGAATCGTCCACCGGCCAGCGGTTGCGCCGGCCGCTGAAGGATCTTGGTGTCGTCCGGGTCGAGCCCGCCGAAGCCGAACGCCCCGAACCGGTCCCTGCCGAAGACGACGTTCAGCTGCCCGTGGTCGGCCCCGCTCGTGCCCGCGACGTTCTCCTCTGGGACGCCGACGACGAGATCGGCCTCGCCGTTGTGGTCGTAGTCGCCGGCCGTCAATGCCGCACCGAATCGGTCGCCGGTCTCGTGAGGGCCCACGCCGGAGAGCGTGAGCTGGTTCAGGAAGATCTGGTGATCGGTTCCGAGGCCGGCGGAGTTGTTCCCGTAGATCACATTCACCGAGCCCATGTCGGTCGTCGGCGGGGAGTCGACCTCCCGGTCTTCGTTGGGAACGCCGACGGCGAGGTCGTCGCGGTCGTCACCGTTGAAGTCGGCGGCTGCCAACGACGCTCCGAAGTTGTCGTTCGCGTTTCCGGTTTCGGAGATGCCCGGCGTGTTCTGGGACCAGATCTGGCTGCCGGTGGGGCTGAGCTGGTTGCTGACTCGGTAGATCACCTGCACGTTGCCCTTCCCGCCGTCCTTGCCCGGGATCCCGACGGCGAGGTCATCCGGGAGCTGCCCGGCGGTGTTCGGGGCGTTGTTGTTGAAGTCGCCGCCCGCAAGCGCGGTGCCGAATCCGTCGCCGGCCTGGGGGCTGCCGGGTAGCGCCGCGCCTTGGTTCCACAGCTGGTCGTTGGCCTGGCCGTTGGCCGGGTCGTTGACCGTGCTGGGACTGTTCGATGCTGAGCCGTAGAAGACGGCGACGGATCCGGCGTTATCCACCCCGTTGACCTCATCGCCAGGGATGCCGACGGCCAGGTCGTCGAAGGCGTCGGCTGCGCTGTTGTCTTTGCCGAAATCGCCGGTCGCGAGCGCCGCGCCGAACCGGTCACCCGCCGTGGCGACGCCTTCGACGTTGCTTTCGTCCTGATGCAGCACGCGGGTCTCGAACGGGTCGGAGACACCGTTGCCGTCGAAGTTGAGCACATAGACGGCGCCAGCGTCATTGACGGTGATGTCCTCGCCCGGGGCGCCGGCCGCGACCTCGTCGGGGAAGTCATCGTCGATTCCCGCCACCGAGACGGCGGCGCCGAACTGGTCCCCGGTCTCGTTGGCGGTGACGTTGTCCTCGAAGGCAGCCGCGAGCTGCTGGTCGAAGGTGCGGCTGTTGCTCGTGGTCAGCCCGCCGCCCAAGCTGCCGAACAGCACATGAATCGCCCCGGAATCCTGAGTGTCCAAACCGTCGTCCTCGCCCGGCACGCCGATGACCAGATCGCTGGTACTGCCGCCGTCGATGTGGCCGACTGCGAGCGCGGCACCGAATCGGTCACCCGCCTCCGGGCCCCCGTCGTCGATGATGCTGACGTCAAGACTGGCTTGGGTGAAGGTCTGGACGGCGATGGGGCCACTACCGGGGCCGTCCGGCCCGCCGTAGAAGATCCGGACGACGCCCGCGGCGGCGAGTCCGGTGACGCTCTCCGACGGCGAGCCAACAGCGAGGTCGGCGAAGCCGTCGCCGTTGAAGTCGGCCTGCAGCTCGACGCTGGCGGCCGCCGCGAACGCTGGAGCCGGTACGGCCATCACCGCGGCGGCTCCGAGTTGCGCGGTCAATAGCAGGACTGCTCTGCGGGTGGAGGCCCACAGGAAGGCGGGCAATAATCCAACCACGACCCGGCGCATTCCTCGCAGCGAGGGGCGCCGAGTTTCTGTCTTCCCGTGCGAAAGGGCGTGTAAACGCCTCATTATGCTATTCATAGTCGTTTCTCCTCATGGTCATCGTAATGAACGCAGCGGCCCACCATTCGAGTGACGGGCACTACCGTTCCTTTGAAGGGGGAACATCCCCCTTCTGGCTATAATTCCCAGGAAGCGGAAGAAAGGTTCAAAATCGATAATCGAGGTGCTCCTGCCAGGGAAGGCCGCGAGCGGCCGGGTGATGCGCGGAGCCTGGGTGGGCTCACCTAGCGAGGCAAGAATACGCTGAAGGGAACCAACGTCGGTCACGAAGGCGATGCTCCGCATCGGCTTGCCACAGCCGGGGCAGAGGAGCGGGAAGACCTTATAGATACGGGCGAGTAACATCGCCCACAGATAGGTTGAAGGCGAGCGGGATGACGCCTGTCGCACCGAACCGTGCACCGAGACGGTGAACCGGCTTGTTTCTCTTGCGATAGTGCGCTGTCACGAGTTGTCGTGTACATGGGCGCCTGACCATAGTCCCTGTCCAGGACTTTTTGGGACACACGTGAGCCGCTTGCGTCTGCGCCCCGGTGGCGCTATCGTCATACGCAGGCGCGCGGGAATCGCCGCAACTTGTCCTCCTAGGCCGAAGCCGGTGAGGGCGCACCTGTACCTGGGGATCGAAGGGGGATCGGCATGTCCACGCTGCAGTTGGACGGTCGCCAGTTCTGGCTGACTCGCGCCGGTGCTCGGGGGATGTTTTCATGCCGCGCCTCGCCGCCCTCGGGCCTGACGCCGCGGCGGCTGCGATCCGCACGCTTGAGGCCCAAGCTCCTCGGAGGGTCGATCGAGGCCGCGGTGACCACGGCCTGGCGAACCCCACCTTCGATCCGACGACGATGACCGGTACTCCGGACGCCTTCGGCGCCTTTCAAGGGGCCAAGACGCGCCGATTGCGCTGACGCCGGCCGAGGAGCCTATCCTCACAAGGCCATGGCACTGAAGACGCTCAAAGAGCGGCTCGTCGCCAGCGGTGCAGAATCATGTCGTGGGCAGATGAACACGGCTTAGTACCATATTTCATAAATACTAGCACGTATAATGAGCTTGCAAAGACGCTTGGTTCGTGAGAGGGTAAGGGGTGCGAGAGCCGCGCCCTTTCATGCCCAGAAAAAGCCCCTATCCCATCA
>JBQTJM010000203.1:0-2073 GCA_052387115.1 Gammaproteobacteria bacterium
CGTCGCACATGCAATGTTAGTTGGCACGGCGTAGCCCGTTGCCTACGGCCTGTCCAAAAATCCTCCCTCTACATACGACAGGAGTATCAAAGTGGGGGTTGAATGCTAGTGCCGTCAACCCCCATCCTGACGTTTGCCTGACCAGGGGGCAGGCCGGGATGGGGGTCCGTCTTCTTGTCGGGGACTCGCACGGCGAGCCGTGCAACCCCGCCCGATCACTCGCAGAGCACCACGATCGTATCCTCCGCATCGCTCGTGCATCGGTCGAAGTCGCCGCCCCCGTTGAGCTTGTCGGCCCCGGGGCCGCCGGTCAAGGTGTCGAAGCCCCCCGCACCGCGCAGCAGATCGCTGCCTGCGCCGCCGTCCAGGATGTCTTGACCCGCTAGTCCTCGTAGCGCATCGTCCCCATCGCCGCCGCGGAGCGTGTCGTCGCCGTCGTGGCCCTTCAGGCGATCGTTGCCGTTTCCGCCCTCGAGGAGATCGTTTCCGGCATAACCGCGGAGATCGTCATCGCCCTCCTGCCCGAAGAGCTGGTCGTCCCCTTTCCCGCCGATGAGCCGGTCGTTGCCCGCACCGCCAAAGAGGCGGTCGTCCCCGCGGCCGCCGTTCAGGTAGTCGTTGCCCTCCAGGCCCACGATGACATCGTTGCCCGTAGTGCCGACAATGCGGTCCGGGCCCGAGGTCCCCCGGCACCGTTGATCGGGCACGCCGTTGACGGTGCAGCCCGTCGTCGGGGTAGCTAAAGCAAACGCATCGGATTCGACGCCCAGCTCGAACGCCCCGATGTCGCAAGCCGGGCCCTGCGGCCGGAAGGCGCCGCGCTGGTCCTTAATCGCACAGTCCCTATTATTGAACGGGCTCGCATCGATGGCGGGGCTGCCGAACACCAGGGCATGAGTTTGGGTCGGCCCACCATTGTCGGCGAGGGGGTCCAGGATATCGCTGAGCGGCACGCTTGGGACGATGTCGGTCGGACCTGGCGTGAAACCTACTACGCCGGCATCGCCGTCGTGACCGAAGAGGTTGAAGTTGTCGGCGGTGACGATATCGCCGGCGATTACTATCTCTCGCCGGTCCCGGTCAATGTTGCCGGAGACCAGAGTGCGGGTGAGCGTGACGTCGACGAAACCATATCCATAGTAAGTATCATAGCTAGAGCTATAGAGGCCGCCACCCACGTCGGCGGAATTGCCCGAGATAGTGCTGTTGGTCAAGGTGACGGCGCCGCAGCCTGTAGAGTCTCTCTCAAAACGGATATGTGTGCGTATGCCGCCCCCCTTGGCGCCGGCCGAATTATTCGATACGGTACTATTGACTAAATGCAGGTCGAATTCCTGTAATTCGCACCCCTCCTCACGCTCAGCGAAACTGCTAGCGAAGAGGCCCCCGCCCGCATCGCGGGCCGAATTACCAGAGACGGTGCTATCGATCAGCGTGACGGCCCCGGCCCCGATAACGAGGCCGCCACCCACGTCGGCGGTATTGTCCGATACGGTGCTGTTGGTGAGCGTGAGGCCGCCTTGGCCGTCGTTGGAGAGCCCGCCGCCCCCAGACCTGGCGCTATTGCCCGAGACGGTGCTGTCGGTGAGCGTGACGTTGCTTTCGCGGTTGGAGAGGCCGCCGCCAGAGCCATCGGCGCTATTGCCCGAGACGGTGCTGTCGGCAAGGGTGAGGGTGCCGGCGATGCTGTACACGCCGCCGCCACTATATTTGGCTGTATTGCCCGAGACGGTGCTGTCGGTGAGGGCGACGGTACCAAAAATACTAAACACGCCGCCGCCGTCCCCCGGCGCTGTATTGCCCGAGACGGTGCTGTCGGTGAGGGTGAGGGTGCCTTGGTTGAAAACGCCGCCGCCTGCACCGGAGGAGTAGCCCACACTCTCGACGAAGACCGAGTGCCCACCCGAAAGCGTAAGGGCTTGTAACGACAGGTTGCCCATGTATCGCACCGCCAAGATGCGAAACTTCGACGCCCCGGCCCCCCGCTCGATAGTGCTGTCGTTGCCCATAATCGTGATCTGGCTCGTGACGAGCGGGAGGCCGGTCGGGCCGTAGGTCGTGTCCTCGACCGCC